>JANLTE010000339.1:0-4428 GCA_031362785.1 Elusimicrobiota bacterium | reverse complement strand
CAACGATAATAAATTGCCTACACCCATGCAGCGCCAACCCCTAAACTCTAAAATAAACTCTCGGTAAAGTGAACCCCCATATTCTTTGCGTCGGAACTGCTTCATTTCTTGGCTGCCTTTTGTTCCACATTGTTTATTGGCGAATCTGCAAACCCAAGAACGACATGGGCGCGCTTTTTGCAATTTTCCTAGCGCTTCCACTGGTTCCCTATCTGTTATTCCTGATTGTTCAAAATTATTCGCACATCCCTTTTTTTCTCAGGTTCGACGAATGGTTCGCGTCTCTCCTTTTGCACATGGCGGTCTCGGCCGCCTACATCCAGAGCTATCCGCCCGCGCAGGTTCCGGCCCCCTCGCTAAAAATTGTTTTGCTCTTTGAGAGCGCATCTTCGCAAGGCCTCACGACCGAGGAGCTTTCGCGATACATGGATAAAAATGAACTGGTTTCCTCGGGGCTCACGGATTTGATCAACGCAAAACTCGTCCGGGAACAAAACGGCGTATACTCCCTCACGCCCGTGTCAAGAAATTTCCTGTACGCGATAAAATTCTTCCGCAGGCTTTTAGGCCTGCAATTCAAGGGCGGTTAGATCGCGTGACGCCGACCGCGAAACTCAGCCTGATTTTGTGTGTTTCTCCAGCCCTCCTGCTGGCGCTCCATATTTTATTTTCGCGAATGAATTTAAAAAAACCGCCCCAGCTCGTCGCGATCCGCATGCTGTTGTTCAGCTATATCCCCTTCAGCCTCCTCGCGTGGTTCGGAGCGCTTAATTCATCCGCGCCGGCTTCACAGGAACGCCTTTGGGGAATTTTCTATTTCATCGCCGTCTACAGCTGCATCGCATACGCTTATTTTCACGTATTCAACATGAGCGAAACCGCGCGGCGGGTTAGGATATTGCACGAAATTGATAAGGCGGGAGCTTTGAGCGCTGAACATATTATCGCCGTTTATGGCACGACGGATATTTTATCCGTCCGGCTGGAAAGGCTCATCAGCCTGGGTGAAATGAAAAAAGTGGATGGGCGCTATTATCTGACCGGAAAAATTTTACACCTTGCCGCTTCATTGGTCATGCTGTGGCGTTCAATTCTTGGTTTTCCGCCGGTGACGACCGAGGTCAAAAAGGGAGGTACGCTTCCAGGTTCGATTTAAGAAACGATATTTGAGATTCCAGCCACTCCACCTCTTCCTTCTTCAACACCTTCAAGAAATAAATCGCAGTCGAGTAAATTAAAAGCCCGGCAAATAGCGCCGCCGCGGCGCCCAGCCAGCGGTTCGCGATCGCGCCCTTCAGGAAAAACGCGACGCCGCCTCCTGCGAAACCGGCCGCGACGATCCCGAGGCAGCGGGGAATAAAGTCAAAGTGAGCCGTCTTCCTTAGAACAACGAAATGCACGATCAAAATGAGCATTTGTGAAAGCACCGCGACAGCGGAACTGGCGATCACGCCAAACCTCGGCAACAAATACCAATTCATCGTGAAGTTAAACGCGAACGCGGCGGTGCGCGCCCACAGGATCACGCTCTGGCGATCCTGAACCACCAGGACATAGCTCCACAGAACCGAAATGAAAACGAACGGGACCATCCAGATGCTGACCGCGAACAGCGGCACGGCCGGAGCGAACGCGGATCCATATAGGATGCGGATGATTTCCGAAGCGAAAACCGTGGAAAAAACGCAGATCGGAACGGAGGCGAGAACCATCAAAATATTCATTTTTTCGAAGAGCCGCTTGAACACATCGGGTTCGGAATGATAGGTCGCGGTCATCCTCGGATAAAACGAGTTCATCGCGGGCAGGAGGATCACTTCGCGGAAAAGCTGGGTGAGCGTGAACGCGGCCTGATAAAGCCCCACGGCGCCCGCCGACCAGAACTTCTCGATCAATATGCGGTCGGTGCGAATCGCCGCTTCATAAACCATCGCGTTTAAAAGCAGCGGAATACCGCCCACCGTGTGGCGCCACCACTCGCGCGGCTCAAAAACAAATAACGGCTTAACATATTTCGTCACGGTCGCGCGCAAAATGAAAACGCTCGAAACCGCGTTGCCGAAACACATCGCTAAAAAAACACCGAGGACATGGAATTTTAAGTAGATGAGGACGATGCCGAGCCCCAGATAAGAAAAAGTTCCCCAGAACGTCGCAACGACATAGGGTTTAAAGTCTTCGTGGCTCACCAGGATCACCTGGCTGGCCAAAGACGGAACGAGCGCGGCGAAACTCAAAGCGGCGAAAACTAAAAGCCACATCTTCCCTGAATCGAACCCCAACAGCCAGCCGGCTCCAAGCGTGAGCGTAACGAACAGGACCGAAAAGATCGGATACAAAATCAGCGTCGTTCCCAAGTGGCGGGAAGCCAAACTTTTATCGCGCCCCACCTCGCGGATGAAGATGAGGGAAGTCCCCATATCCTGCAGCGTGCTCAAGATCGCCGCGACCGACATCACGTTCGCCCACAAGCCGTAACCTTCCGCTCCAAGGTGGCGGGCCAAATAAAACGTCCATATCGCCGAAAGGAATTTCGAAAAGAACTGCAGCCCGATCAAAAGGAGGGTGTTTTTAGTTAGGGAAACGCTCACGGCTCCTATTAGACCAATTAAGCAAATTCGTTTGCAAGCTTCACCGACGGCCTTTAACTTGACTTGGTGAAATGAACTGTTTATAATTTCAGGATGACTACAACCTATTTGTCCCGCGAGGGATTTAAAAAGCTCCGCGCGGATCTGGATGATCTGATCCAACAGAAGCGGGAACTTTCCCTGATGATCGGCGAAGCGCGCGAGCAGGGCGACCTGAAGGAAAACGCCGGATATCAATACGCCCGGGAGAAGCAGGGCGAAGTGATCCGCCGCATGCGCGAGATCGAAGAGAAGCTCGCCAGCGCACAACTGGTCGACGATACGAAAATCGCCAAAGACGAAGTCCGCATCGGCGCCAAAGTAACCATGTTAGATGTCACTTCGAAGGATTCTTTCACTTACACTTTCGTGGGGCAGGACGAATCGGATCCTTCTTTAGGCAAGCTTTCCGTGCAATCACCGCTGGCTCAAGGAGTTCTGGGCCACAAGGCGGGCGACACGGTGGCGGTCACGCTGCCCACCGGCAGGAAACAAATCAAGATCGTTAAAATCGAGCGGTAAGCGAAACTTCCACCGGTGCGCAACCGGTGTTTACGCGCCGGTTTTTTATATCCCCAGTTTTAACTTCCAGACCACCCAAATTGCTTCCCAAATTACGCGGCGCGATATTTTAGACTTCCCGCGCGTGCGATCTTTAAAAACAATCGGGACTTCCTTCACTCTGAAACCTTGCTGAATCACCCGATAAGTCGTTTCGATTTGAAAAGCGTAGCCGTCGGACCAAATTTTATTCAAATCGATGGATTCGAGCACCTTGCGCCGGAAAAACTTGAACCCGCCCGTCAAATCCTGAAGCCCCGCCTGTAGAATCATCCGAGCGTAGAGATTTCCCAGCGAACTGATGAACAATCGGTGCTGTGGCCAGTTTGAAATGCCGCCCCCTGAAACATAACGCGAACCCAACACGACATCCGCATCACCCAACGCTTCCGCCAATCGCGGCAAGTCTTCGGGGTTGTGCGAAAAATCCGAATCCATCTCGACGATCACATCAAAATCCCGCGCCAGCGCCCATTTAAACCCGTGCACATAAGCAGAACCCAAGCCCATTTTACCCGCGCGATGCTCAACCGATATCGCCGGATTCTTTGCAGCCAATTGATCGGCTAATTTTCCAGTTCCGTCCGGAGAGTTATCATCCACTATCAGTATATGGGTTTTAAAATTCGCGAGGACCTCCGCCACGAAGGGCTCGAGGTTTTCAATTTCATTGTAAGTGGGAAGAATGATGATCGGCTTCAATTTTCTATTAAAACTTCAGCCAAGCGGGGTTCAGGTTGAGGAAGGGTCCGTCCATTTACCGTGCAACTTAATGAGGTCAATGAGCTTTTCATCGGAGCCTTCGGTGGGGATGCTCTTCTGGACGCATTCTTTGCCGACATAAAGATTGATTTTGCCGGGCGCGCCACCGACATAGCCGAAATCGGCGTCGGCCATTTCGCCGGGGCCGTTCACGATGCATCCCATGATGGCGATCTTTAAGCCCTTCAAATGGCCCGTTTTTGAGCGGATGCGCTCGGTCGTGGTCTGGAGATCAAACAAAGTGCGGCCGCAGGAGGGGCAGGACACATATTCCGTTTTGGTGATGCGCACGCCGGAGGCCTGCAAGATATTATAGAGCAGTTCCAAATCCTGTTTCGGATCGAGGCCCGCGCCGGCCTGAACGCTATCGCCGATGCCGTCGCAAAGCAGCGAACCGATGGCGATGGACGCGTCCACGCGGTAATCGTCAAAACTTTTCCCCTGCATGGGTGGGATTCGCAGATGCATGGGATAA
>JANLTE010000266.1:0-1943 GCA_031362785.1 Elusimicrobiota bacterium | reverse complement strand
GGCGGAGATCCGCTGACCCACAAACACATCGATGAGATCGTGGAGTGGCTGGTCAACAGAAAAATGGTCGTTTCCATGAACACCAATGGGATCTTGGTGCCCAAAAAGATCGAAACCATCCGCAAGCTTTCAGCCGTGAAGATCAGCTTGGATGGATTAAAAGAAAACCATGACTCCATGCGAGGCGCGGGAAGTTTCGACAAGGCGATCGCGGGAGCCAAAGCCGCTCAGGACGCCGGGGTTCGGGTTGAGTTTACCTGCACGGTCGGAACGCATAATGCGGACGCTATTGAAAAGGTGGTAAAAATTGCGGAGGATTTAGGCACGTCAGTCGTATTTCAGCCCGCTTTGAACAGTTTGTTCAATCAAACCGACCGCGACGGTTCGTCCTGGCAGCCGGATGTTCAAACCATCCGGGCCGCGTTCGCTAGAATCGAGCAGATAAAGCGGCACAGCAAAGGCGTGGGAAACGGCTGGTCCAGTCTCATTCATTTTCGAAAGTTTCCGGAAGAAACAAAACCCCCCTGCGCGGCCGGCTCGGTTCTGGCCACCATGGATCCCGAAGGGGTCTTGTTCCAGTGCGGCCAGGTCAACCGGAGTGACCGGTCTAACAGCGTGGTGAACCTGGGAGCGGCGGCGGCCTTCAAAAATCTTTCTCGGGATGGGTGCGGCCAATGTTGGTGCGCCCGGCTCGTTGAAGGAAATTATTCCTGGGGGATGCGCATCGACCGGATGCTCCCCCCTAGAAGAACCCCCGTTAAACTGTCCTAAAAGCTACATTGCCCTCTAATATTTTAATATACCCCCCCGAACGACCAGGAGAATCTATATGAACGATTTATGCACACAATTCAAAGAAAAAGGATATCTTGAGTTCCGCGGGCTTTTCTCCCGCGCGGAAGTGGACGAGCTTTTAGACGCGATCAAAAACGCCAAGCAATGCGAGACGGGCCGCGGGCGGCTGGACGACAAAGGTCTTGTTTTCAACCATAACCTCTATTTTTACAATTCCCGCATCCAAGCGATCGTTTCCCAAAAAAAAATCGTAGATCTGCTCACTCCATTGGCCGGACCCGACATCTGGATTCGCTGGGATCAACTCGTGACCAAGCTTCCAGGCGGCGTTGAATTCCCCTGGCATCAAGACAACGGATATAATGGACTGAAAGATGAACACTTTCAGTTCTGGATCGCGCTTTCCGAATCGAATCCCGAAAACGGAGGTCTCTGGCTTTCTCCGGGCAGTCACAAAAATGGCGTGGTGCCGCACAAGTGGGTTGGCCAACATAAGGTAGTGGAATGTAATATCGAACAGGAAGTTCCAATTTCGGCCACGCGGGGAGACGCAGTGCTCTTCTCATCGATGATGATGCACCGTACCAAGACAAATAAGTCGGATGTTCCGCGGCTCGCGTATGTCATCGAATACATGTCCACCAAGGATTATGATCCGAAAATAAAGGCCCCGTTCTTCATGGTTGCGAAGAATGGCGTTTCAATGCCTGGGTTCGTGGACACCTATCCAGGAATGGAAAGCTTTTTCAATCATTTCAAGTACGGCCAAACGCTCATTCAACGCGCCGCGCATAAAATTAAGCAAATCATTCACCCAACCGCCTAATTACCGCCCCCTTCGCTCCCACCCCACTTTCAGGATAAAACTCCTGACCTGGCGTTTTTATTTATAGTCGCGCCAAAGGTTCCTGAATTACTGATAAAATGTTTCTTCCAAAATGGAGCCGACGAACCAGGCCAGATCGATTGCCAGAAGAACCGGAAGGTTTACTCTAGCCACTTTAATATCCCGAATTTTAGGATTCGCCCGCGACGCCTGCGTGGCCTATGTGCTCGGAGGCGAATACTTAACGGACGCGTTTTACACCGCGTTTCGAACCTCTAACCTCCTGCGCGGTCTCCTGGCCGAAGGAGCGATGTCGTCCTCC
>JANLTE010000262.1:0-6653 GCA_031362785.1 Elusimicrobiota bacterium | reverse complement strand
GACAAGAATCGCGATGGCTGCCAGAGCCGCCGCGATAAAAGGCCCCGTTGGAAAATCCCATTTGAACGAGAAATAAAAGCCGGCGACCGTCACGAGGATGGTGATGAAGGGGATGAAGGCGAAGAGGTTCGTGACGCTTCGGATGAGAACCAAACCAATCGCGGCCGGAAGGATCAGATAGGCAAAGGCGAGCAGCACGCCGAAGATATGGATCGAAACGGTCATGGCGAACGCGAAGAGCGCGAAGAAAAGAAAATTCCAAAGCCCCGTCCTGATCCCCGAGACTCGGGCGGTGGGGGCGTCGAATGAAATCCAGACCCATCGGTGGAACCAAATCCAGAGCACGAAAACCGTGACGATAAAAAGCGCTACGGATTCCGCGACCTCGTAACGGCCGAGCGAAAGGATATTGCCGAAGAAAACCTCCATCGTGTGCGCTTCGCCCTGCGGCGCCTTGGATAGAATAAGAACTGACAACGCCGCGCCCAAAATGTAAAGACAGCCGACCCAGGACTCAGACGGAGTGCGCGACGATTTTTCAGTCTGCGACAGCAAAGCCATTCCGAGCCCTACCAGCACAAGCGCCACGCCAAACTTCCCCAAATGAAGTCCAAAGATCGCGCCCACCGCGGTTCCCAAAGCGGCGAGCTGGGAAATCGCAAGTCCGGAAAAGGAAACCCTCTTTACTAAAACGAACGCGCCGATTAGTGCGAGCGCGATGCCGGCCGGCAGGCTTGCCGCCAATGCGGTGCGCATGAAATCCAGGGAAAAGGGATTCATGATTTGTTCGAAAGGGGACTCACCCATCGAAGTCCGTCCTGCTCGTGATGATAAAACGGCACGCCATAAATTTCTTCAAGCTTTTTGGTTTTAATGAGTTCCTCCGGAGTCGTTTCGATGACGCCGCCCTTATCGAAAAGCAGAATTTTATCCATGAAGTTAAGAACAATTTGCAGAGTATGAGTCACGAACAGAAGCGTCAGGTTTCTTTCAGCTTTTAACTCTCGGGTGAGCTGCAAAAGATCCCGCTCAGCCACAACGTCTAGCCCGCGCGTTGGTTCGTCCATGAGCAAAACGCTCGGATTTTGCGAGATGGCCTGAGCCAGGATAGTTTTTTGGCGCTGCCCGCCAGAAACTTCCCGAAGCAGTAGTCCCGCAATTTTGAAGATGCCCGTTTTTTCAATCGCGGATTCGGCCTGGCGTTCATCCTCTACCGAAACGATTCCAAAACTACTTTTGGCTTTCGCAGGAAGGTAGACCGTCTCGCGCACCGTGAGCGGCAAGAAGAGGTTTAAGTTCTCCATCTGCGGAACATAGGCGAACCGGTGGGTTCTGTCTACCTGAACCAGTCCGTTGCGCGGCTTCAACGCGCCTAACACAGCGCGCAAGAATGTCGTCTTGCCGCATCCGTTTGGCCCAACGATCCCAACGCTTTCTCCCTGATTCACGGAGCAGGATATATTATTGAGGATGACGCGACCGCGATATCCTAAATCGGCATTTTTGATTTCGATGAGAGGCATTATTTCCTTTTTGATTCGAGCGCTCGAACGATGGAGCGCACGTTGTAATCGATGGCGCTCAAATAATCTTTGGCTTCAGGCGCCGCGCCGGGCATGAGGGCCATCACGACTAGGGATGCTCCGGTTTGTTTGGAAATGAATTCCGCGCTGCGTGCCTCAAACCAGGGTTCCGTCAGGATCAAGGGAATTCTTTCCGCTTTCATGCGCGCAATTAAATCCGCGCTATGGCTCGCCGTTGGAGGGATTCCCGGCTTTGGTTCAATTTCATCAGTGGAAATAAGGCCAAACCTTGCGGCGAAGTAAGGATATACCCGGTGATAGCTCACGAATTTAACCCCGCCGTAGGGCTGCATCATGGCTTTCCACTGCTTTATATTTGAATCCACAAGAGTTTCGAAGTTTTTCAAATTTTGATCGAAATCCGCGCGATCGGTTGGTGAAAGGGTTGACAACTTTTCTGCGACAGCCTTTGCGACGAGTTTACCATTTTCCGGATCGGCTAAATAATGGGGGTTGCCCCCAGGATGGACGTCGCCCATCGACCGGTTGGGGTTTTGGGGGACTTCCATGGGAGAGACTGCCGCCGAAGCATCTAAAAATCCCTTGCTGCCCGGCTGAATGTTTTTGTTACCCGATGATTGGACGAGCAGCGGAGCCCATCCGATTTCAAGCTCGAGGCCCGTTTGAATGAAAAGATCCGCCTTCATCAGCTTCACTATTAAGGAAGGTTTCGCGTCCACGAAATGCGGATTTTGAATTCCCTTGGCGAGACTTTCAACTTGAATCTTGTCTCTGCCGATCGCCTGAGCGATAGAAGCCAGGTCAGGAGTTGTTGTAATGACGCGGAGCGCCGATGCGGACGCTGGCGCAGCCAAAAGCAGCGCCAGGCATCTGCTCGCAACGCGGATAAACATTTTATTGATGTGAATCATTTTAATCTCCTTTTAAAATTGAAATGGGTTCAGGCCCGAAACAATCGATAGCGTGTGCGATTGTTCCGGGTCTTGAACCGGATTATTTTTTCAATGCCTTAATATGGATGCGCTCCGTGAGGGCCAAGCACAAAGGTCCACTGAAGGAAGACCCGATGTTCGTTTTCGTTCATGGTCGAAGTGTTTCGGTAGTCATACTGCAGCCGGAAACGGTTGAACTCGCTGAGCGTGAAGGTGATGAAGGGCGCAACTCCGCGCATGGTTGAAATTGCGAAGTTCCGAGTGGTCCCATCCGGATAGATGATGAGCGTATTCGACGCTTCAGGGCTTTCCACGTAGTCGCCGCGAACTCCGAAACGCCAGCGCTGCGCTGGCTGAATTTCAATGTAAGAATATGCGCCGCGCCTGTACAGTTCCCGCTCTGGAATCACGACTGCCCCGGTTAGAACATCGCGAGCATTCGGCAGTCTGCGGTGAGAGTACATCAATTCACTTCGCCAAGTAGCCGAGCGATAAAGCCCCTCTTGCAGCGGTTTCCAACGCACCGTTAAATCCGCGCCGCCCATCTTCGTTTGCTTTTTACCTTCCATGGGTTCGTGCAGAGCGCTCGAAAATCCGAGCTCGATGTTCGTCGAGTCGGTTAAATCCTGATAGAACCGGATGCGCGCGACATGGCCGAAACTGTTGCCTCGTCGTTGCGCCGCCGGAGCTTCCGCCTTAACGGTTACTGTCGCCACGTTTGCATTGGTATCGATTACATTCGTGGTTATCGCTTCGGCGTCCTCTTCTTTTCCAAGACCGTTCAAAAAAGAATAGGAAACTTCGGTGAACACATTAAACGGGGCAAAAACTCGGCTCAGCTCAATGCCAGTATCGTTCAGTCCCTCCTCTCCCAGGAAGGACGAAAAAACCAGCGGTGCGGTAACCTGCGGCAGCTCATGCGGGTGGATCATGTTGATCCGTCCAAAATTCGCGCGGAATTTTCCGCCGCGAGCTTTAATACCGAAGGGCAGGCTTAATAAGGAAATATAGCCTTCCTCAAGCTCGACTTTTTCGCCGTCAGGAAAAGAGACGAACAAGTCCGCTCGCGCGTAAGGGTCAACGGTGGCTTGCAACCCCAGTTCGGTCTCGCGAAGAGAAAACTTGTTCGCCTTCGAGTCGCTCATGGGGCCAGCATTGCCAACGAAATCGCCAATCACACTGATGTTGGGGTTGAGCGCATTCGCGTTGGCGGGATTTCCTAACACTTGCGTCCGGAGCCAAGACGTGCCGGGTTCAGCCGCGCCGGCTAACGATGCGCATAATAATGTCAATATAGCAGGGATCTTAATAATTCTAGATAAGTGCATAAATCTCCTTGATGAAAAATAAATCACCCTTTCTTCGAGGATGAAATAAAAAGTAAATAGTTGGAAAATTTATGCTGCTGGCGGGGCGCGGGGGGAGTTGAGGAAAAGCGGTGAGACCTCGCATGCAAATTTCCTGCGGACAATTCGAAGGGGCTCGATGAAAGCGGTGGAAGATATCACAACCAGGGGCGCGGGCGAGGTCATTCCCGTCGTGTGGCAGATGCAGTCGTGATCTTTCAGGGTTTTGGAGTGGTCGTGACCCGCATGCTCAAAATGAGAGATGAAAGCGGCCATCCCAACGAAAGCCAACACGAGGCCCAGTCTGCGCATCGACTTCATGGTTTGATTATATCACTATATTCCAAATTTCTGCTGAAGCGCTTCCAGTTTTGTTCGAGCTTTGAAAAGGTCGTAGGAGTCGCGGGAAGTGTTTAGAATATGGCGATAGACGTCGGCCGCGCGGGCGGAGTCGCCTTTCATCTCATATAAATTTCCTAGAATGTTCGCGACCATGACCGGACAATCAGGGTATTGAACAGCTTCTTCCAAAAGCGGAATGACTTTATCGGTTTGGTTTTGCGATGTATATCCGATCGCGCCCGCGTAAAGGCGGAAGCGCCAGTAGGTCGGATCGCGCTCGATGCCAAGCTGAATGATTTCCAAAGCATCCGAAAACCGATTTAGATAAAAGGCCAGAAGCCCGGCTCCAAAAAGATAACTGTAATGGAAGTAGGGATCGAGGTAAACGCTCCTCAGGTTAAAATCTTTAATTTCGTCGATATCTGATTCGCGCAAAGGCTGTCCGTGGTCGTGCAAGTGACCATGCCCCAAACCCTTTCGCTCCATTTCAACATCTTCCATCGGCCGGGCGATAAAATGCAAAAACTGAATGAACGCGAGGTCCGCCCCGAAACGCCGTGCCCCCGATAAAGTAGCGAAGGCGTCAAGCACGGCGTAATCCGCAATAGGAGGTTTTTCAAAATGAGGCAGGATTTTTTTTTGCCCTATCAAGGGAAGGGTTTGAGCAAGTCCGAACAAAATAACGGACGCCGCGAACCATGTGCGCGCGGAGTCGGACGGCATTAAACTTCCTTTCTGGAAAAGACCGCAACGCTGAGCGCGAGGCAGGCGGAGGTGTAAACTACCGAGTAGCCGGCGGCCATCAACAATTGCCGAGAATCCAGTCCGGGGATGTGAAAGAGGTCGCGATAGTTTAAAAATTCAAGGTTAGGCGTAACGAATAAAAATGCTTTTATGGCGTACGCCGACATTGGGTTATGAGCTTTCTGAAGGAGAAATTTTATTTCCGAGCCGAAATGTCCGAGTATCCAAAAGAAAAAGGTGAATACGATGGAGGCGATGGACGATGTAGAAGTAAGCGAAAAAAATAGGGCCACCGCGGTCATCACCATGATTTTTAAGAGTATGAACCCGAAACTGATGAAGTAGCTCATTTCGGGGTTCCATGTCTTGGTCTGAAGGAGGATGAAATGGAGCGCGCCCATAACGATCATGCTGGCGGCGATGGCGCACAAAAGTCCCAGAAACCGGCCCACGATGTAGTATCCCCTTGGAAGCGGTCGCGTGAGGATCAAATAAATCGTTCGCGATTCGATTTCTTCAAGGACCAGAGTCACCGCCCCAAAAACCGCCGCGACCAGCCCGAACAGTTCAATGATCGCAAGTCCCAGGTCTAGGATGACCCGCACTTCCTGGTCCGGCGCCAGCGCGCCGAACAAAAGGCTTGACGCTAAAATTAAGAACCCGAACAGGATCACCACTAAATAGAGGCGGTTTCGGAGCTGCTGCAAAAAAGTGTAGCGGATGATCGAAAGCACGGCGTTCATCATTTCACCTCGCCTTTCATTTCATCCGTCACAATTTTGATGAAGAGTTCTTCTAAATTAATTCCAGTCTTGTGCGCTTCTTCCACGGATATGATTTGTTTTATATTCCCCCGAACGATGATACCTACGCGGTGAGATACTTTTTCAATTTCCGATATGCTGTGGGAAGAAAAGAAAATAGTTTTGCCCGATTTGTTGAGCGCAATCATAAGCTCGCGCATTTCACGGATGCCGATTGGGTCTAATCCGCCTGCGGGTTCGTCAAAAATAAGGATGTCAGGGTTGTGCAGCATGGCTTGCGCCAATCCCACGCGTTGGAGCATGCCTTTGGAAAATTCCCTCATGGGTCGCGCGGCGTGTTCGCTCATGCGGACCATTTTAAGCACTTCCTCAATTCGAGCGGGCAAAGTCGCGCGGCTCATCCCCGATAAATTCCCATAAAATTCCAAAACCTCTTTCGCGCTTAGGTACCTATAAAAATAAGGAACCTCGGGCAAAAATCCAACGCGTTTCCTGGCATCTGATTGCGATGCCGGTATTCCGAAAATCTTAACATCGCCGGACGTCGGGAAAAGGAGCCCCAAGATCGATTTGATCAGCGTCGTTTTTCCGGCGCCGTTCGGGCCTATGAGTCCGAAGACTTCGCCTTCCCGAATTTTTAACGATATGTTTTCGACGCCTCGCGAAGTTTGCGTGCGGCCCAAGTGTGATTTACGGTAAATTTTGGTGAGGTTGTCGAGTTCTAGGACAACCGGCTTGTCGTTTGCCATGCGAATGATTTTGCATTTTCTGAAGGAATTCTGCAATGGTTTGACTCCCGTACCGGATTATTGTTACATTAACTGAACTCATGGATCATATGGTCTGGGCGGGACTTTTAGCCATCGCTTTAGCGCTTTTTTTCGGTTTTTCGAACGGATTCAACGATTCTGCCAACCAAGTCGCCACCGTTATTTCTTCTCGGGCTCTTGAGCCTGAAATCGCGTTATCGCTGGCCGCGGT
>JANLTE010000255.1:0-1910 GCA_031362785.1 Elusimicrobiota bacterium | reverse complement strand
CTGAAATGGAATTCTCATGATGAAGGGACGAAGGGATGTTTTGTCCACGACAAAATCAGATAGATTGATTTTCATTTTTCTATGTGGATACGATTTGGTTCAACTGCAAAAACTGTGCGTTTTGGAGACTGCAATCATCTAAGAAACGCAGTGTTTATTGGTGCATTGACTGGCTTATCTATCCTCACTAAAAGTAGTGCTCTAGCATTAATTCCTGCACTAATCCTAGCTCTTATATTTCTTCTGAAAAATAGACAAGTTTCAGTCAAATTTGTATCAATTTCAGTCTGTCTAGCATTGCTATTCGCTCTGCCATTATGGCTAAGAAATATGCAAGTTTATGGCGATCCTCTAGCTTTAAAAGCTTTTAAGGATTCTTTTGGTGGTTCAGCGCAAGCAAGCACTTTTATCAACGGTGTCGGCGCATTCTCCTATTGGACAGATTGGGTACTTTGGTGGACAAGCAGATCAGCGATTGGAGTAGGAGGGTATATGGACATATTTATGCCTCAAAACTTCTATTTTGGAGCAATTGGACTAATAAGTTTATTGCCAATTCTTGGACTTGTAAACAGAGCAGCAGTAAAAGAAATCACACCGGATGAGAAGCAGATTCAGGGACAGTTAAAATGGACATTTGGGGTTTTTGTTTTTACTGTCCTTGCGTTGTTTATCAGTTTTAACAGCACCTATTTTCAGGCTCAGGCTAGATATCTGCTACCAGCATTTGCAATTTTTGCCGCATGGATCGGGCGAAAAGAATCCCAACTCCATGAAGCAAAATTTCCAGTTATTATCTTCTCACTCTGCCTTGGATTGAGCCTGTATTTTGGATCAACTTTGCCTGCCGAATTTGCTCGAAGGATAATTACTCCTTGATTGTAACTACTTGGGGAGATTTTGCGTCAAACAATTCTGAAAGTAGACAAATTTTGACTGTTTCAAGCAACAAATGGCACAGGTTCATACCCGAATTTGGAATAAAATGACAGAGGTGAGAGAAGACGAAAGATGGATTCGTAACTTCCTCGCAGGGGACGTTGCTGCTTTCGATGCGCTCTATCATAAGTATTACAACGCCGTATATCGAATCTGTTACGGCGTACTATTGCATTCTGAAGATGCGCAGGATGCAACACAAGAAGTTTTCACAATTGTCCATAAAAACCTAAACTCATATGGATTTGAATCAAGTTTTTATACTTGGCTATATAGGGTCGCATTTAATAGAGCTATTCACGTAAAGCGAGCCTTCAGGCACAGAAGAAGAGAAGAATCTATGCCAGAAGGATTTGATAAAGCTTCAAGCGATAACTTAGAAACAAACCTTGGAAATGAAGAGGTTTTTGCCGAATTATTACAAACACTTACAGACGAAGATCGTTCGATTTTGACACTTCATTATTGGGAGCAGCAGTCTATTCGAGAAATAAGCATAGCTCTCAATTGCAGTGAAACCGCTGCCAAAACTAGGCTTTTTCGAGCTCGAGAAAAACTTAAAAAAGTAATGAATTCGAATCAAAATTTAAGTGGAGAATTGATATGAAATCATCCCAATCTCATGATGAATTATTGTGGCTAATCGCAGAAACTGCAGATGAATCAGCGATTGAAACACACCTCAAGAGGTATCCAGAAGACCGTTTGGAACTTCTTAATCGCACAAACATCGTCAGGAATTTTGTCCAATCGAAACCTGAATCGAAGTCAATTCCTGCATTCTCCCCACGCAAAATTGATACTGGCACACTTAAACCATGGCGAGTGCCTCAGCGCAGATTTAATCTCGGATTTTTAGCGGCTTCGGTTAGTAGTCTAGCATTAGCCTCTGTGATTGTTTGGGCGGTAAACAAGCCAAGGTCACCCCAAACGTTTTTACAAGTACCAACAGAAATTACCCGCCCCAGTAT
>JANLTE010000240.1:0-5637 GCA_031362785.1 Elusimicrobiota bacterium | reverse complement strand
GCTGGCCGCGGTAGCCGATTTTACCGGCGCATATTTTCTGGGCACCGGCGTTGCCCACACCATCGGTAAGGGGATTTTGCGTCCTGAGCTGGTTCGCAATTCTCCTCTCGGAATTTACGTGGTGTCCAGCGCGTTGCTGGGCGCGATTGCCTGGAACATCGTCACGTGGTATTACGGCATGCCCTCTTCAAGTTTGCACGCGTTGATCGGAGGTCTGCTGGGCGCGTTTGTCTCCGGGTTTGGCAGCAAGCTGGTTCAGTGGGACAACGTCAAAACAATTATTCTCATCATGATTTTGTCTCCGCTGGTCGGGTTCGTGATTACTTTTTTTGTCACCAAGCTCACTTTCTTTTTTGCCCAGTGGTTCAGCCCGAAAATTAATTCATTTTTTAAAAAACTCCAGGTTTTTTCGCTGATCGGGCAATCGCTGGCTCACGGCACCAACGATGCGCAGAAAACCATGGGGATCATCACGTTTGTTTTAGTGTTAATGAACTGGAGCGTCCCTTCTTCAAACGGGGATTTCATTATTCCTCGATGGGTCATGGCGTCTTGCGCCGCGGCCATCGCGTTTGGCATGGCGCTCGGCGGTTGGAGGATCATTCGAAAGCTCGGGTCCGGCTTCTATCGCGTGCGGCCCGTCCACGGATTCGCCGCGCAGACAGCGTCGGCGAGCATTATGTTTGCGGCCTCGTCATTTGGATTTCCAGTGTCGACCACGCAGGTGATATCAACTTCTGTTTTGGGCGCGGGCGCGGCGTTCCGCCCAAAATCCGTCCGCTGGGAAGTGGCGGGCGACATGTTGATGGCTTGGCTCATCACCATCCCGGCCTCGGCCGCGATCGCCGCCGTGATATTCAAACTCGTTGAATTTTTTGCAACCTAACCATGTGGCCCTTTCCTAAGAAAAGAGATTTTTACAAAATGCTGGCCGATCAAGCCTATAAGGTTGAGGAGGGGTTGACGGCGCTCAGCGAGTTCGCTCACGACCCTACGGAAGAAAAAGGGGACCGCGTGCGGCTGATTGAAAATGAAGCCGACGATCTCCGGCGCAACTTGATATTCGAACTGAACCAGGCTTTCGTGACACCCTTTGATCGCGAAGACATTTTTGCGCTGTCCCGCGTCATCGACGACATGTGCGATTACGCCAAATCTACAGTTGAAGAAATGACGCTTTTTGAAGTCGGCACGAACGAGCACATAAAAAAGATGACGGAGACGCTGCACAGCGCGTCGCAGGACATTTCAACCGCGGTCCAGCTCATGAACAAGGAAGCCGAAGCGACGACGGAACATCTCGTCCGCGCTAAAAAAACCGAAAACAAGATGGAGCACCTCTACCGCGAAGCGCTGGCCGAACTTTTTAAGACGAAAGACGCTATCGAGATCATTAAGTTGCGCGAGATTTACCGCCATTTATCGAACGCGGCTGACCGAGGCGACGAAGCGGCCGATATCATCAGTGACATCCTGGTAAAAATGGCATAATTGATCAAATGTTTAAGCGCAGTTTAGGTTTTAAGTTCACTTCTTTTGCGCTCATCGCCGTGGTGCTACCTGCGGCGACCATCGCTGCGAGCCTCATTTTTATAGGCCGACGCGCCCTCACCGAATCCATTTACGCCCAGCAGTCCGAAACCGCGCAGCGGATCGCGGACCGCATTTCGATCTATGTCCAGAACGTTCAGTCCGTGGTAGCCATGGCGGCCGGCGAGCCCGGCCTTACGGCGCGAAACAAAACACAGAAAGACGAGTCGCTTAAGCGCATCCTTCGCTGGCAGCCCAGCATTAGGGAAGCAATGGTCTTAAATCCGGCGGGATTGGAGATTGCGAAATTCATTAACGAACATGGCCAAATTGGCCCCAATTCGAACCTCATATCGAGGAAGAATCGCCCCGAGTTTATGAATGCCATCGCGCACGAGGCGGCTTATATTAGCGAGCCGTTCTTTTCACGGGATCGCCTCCCTTATTTGTTTGCTTCCTGCGCTTCGGAAGACAAAAAAGCGGTTTTGGTCGCCAAAGTTAGTTTGGCCAATCTGTGGGACTTGGTGAAGGAAATTCGCCAAGGCCAGCCGGGGTTGGTTTATATCGTAGATGCCAAAGGGTATTTACTTGCTCATCCCGATTCCAACCGAGTTCAGTCGCACATCAATATGGGGCAGCTCCCCATCGTTCAGGCGTTTAAGCAAGGCCGGGTGGGATACGATTCCTTCGGTCCGCATTTGAGCGAGCAGGGACAAAATGTCGTATCGCTGGCGCAGAATATTCCCTCTTTGCGCTGGGGAGTGGTGATTGAAATTCCTGAATCCCATGCTTACGCGGCGATCGACATGATGCAAAAGGAAGTTGCGAAATGGACGTTCGTATCAGTTGCGATCATCCTGTTGCTTGCATTTTGGCGCGTGCATCGAATTACGCGCCCCCTCAAAATGCTTCAAGAAGGCGCTAAAAAAATTTCTCACGGCCAATTAGATTTAAGGCTCGACATCAAAACGGGCGATGAGTTGGAAAACCTTGCGGGGTCCTTCCAGAAAATGGCTGAATCCTTAAAGCAGCTCGAGGAGTTGCGCCGCGATTTAATCTCCATGATCGTGCACGACCTGAAAAGCCCTCTTTCAGGGATTATGGGGAGCGTGGATTACCTGCTTGAAAACCTGGATACGCTTGACATTGAAAATCAAAAAAAACTCCTGGCGCTTTCCCGCAGGTCTTCCGAAGATCTCTTCCAGATGATTCAGAACTTGCTGGATGTCGCCAAAATGGAAGAAGGGAAGCTAATGCTCCGGCTTGAACCCGCTTCGCCCATCAGTTTGCTTGAAGAATGTGTGGAGAATTTCGGAATTCATGTGCGCCGAGAGTCCAAGCAGATTGTCAGGGACTTTGCGATTGACCTTTCCTCTGTCTGGATGGATGTCGCGTTAATCCGCCGCGTTCTCCAAAACCTAGTTTCAAACGCGGTTCGCCATACCAGCGAAAATGGCGTCATTACGCTGCAGGCGTCCGAGGAAAACGGCTTTCTGAGAGTGACGGTGAGAGACGACGGCGAAGGAATTCCGGAAGAATACCGCGAGCGGATTTTCGATAAGTTCATTCAGGCCGAGCGCAAGCGCGCGCACCTTCGTAGCGGAACCGGCCTTGGACTTACATTTTGCAAAATGTCGATCGAGCTTCATGGCGGGAAAATTTTTGTGGAAAGCGAAGTGGGAAAGGGAAGCTCTTTTCATTTTACCCTGCCCTGCCGTCCCGCGGGCCTGCCGATTGAGGATGAAACTTCATCACAGCCCACCGCAGCCGTTCAGTTCCGTTCATAATCAAAAAATTTGTTTCAAATTCTAAAAATGTGTTATAATCCAAATCGTACAAAACGGCCACAGTGTGGCCAAATAGACCACATTGAGTTATTAAAATAAAGGAGCCTTTCCGTGCCACAACCTAACGAGAAATCGGGATCACGTAAAAAAAGAACCGCGCTCATGGCGGGCAATTGGAAAATGCACAAAACGATCGCCGAAGCCCGGCTGTTGGTTGACGATTTAAAAAAAACTTGCGCAGGAATTTCAGACCGGGAAATTTTAGTGTGCCCTCCCGCGACCGCGCTTCAGACTCTCGGCGAACTGTTGAGGGGCACGAACGTTCGATTGGGGGCGCAAAACATGCATTGGGAAGCCCAGGGAGCGTTTACGGGTGAAGTGTCGGGGCCCATGCTGAAAGACGCGGGCTGCCAGTATGTGATCGTGGGTCACTCGGAGCGCCGCCAATATTTTTCCGAAACCGATGTGACGGTTAATAAAAAAATGAAGTCCGCATTCCAGTTTGGGCTGATCCCCATCGTTTGCGTCGGGGAAACCCTGCAGGAGCGTGAAAAGGGCGATGCGTTCAAAGTGGTGGAGCGGCAAATGAAGGAGGGCGTTGCGGGATTGACTCCGGATCAAGCCCCCAAGCTGGTCATCGCTTACGAACCCGTCTGGGCGATCGGCACGGGTAAAACTGCGACGCCGGAGCAGGCTCAGGAAATGCACGCTTACATACGAAAAATTCTTCAGGAATATGGATCCAAAGTCGCGGAATCGATCCGCATCTTGTATGGCGGTTCGGTAAAGCCCGACAACGTCGACACGCTCATGGCTCAACCCGACATTGATGGCGGGCTGGTCGGAGGCGCGAGTTTAAAAGCCGAAGACTTCAGCCGCATCGTTCGATACAATTGAATGGCCGGCGATCTCGCTGGTAAAATATCGGAGAAGATCATGCAAAGAATTGAACGCGAAAAGAAGCCGATCATCGTGAACATTTCAAACCGGCATTTTCATTGCACGAAAGAAACTTTTGAGAAACTGTTTGGCTCGGGAGCGCAGCCCACCAATATTCGCGACCTCATTCAGCCCGGACAGTTCGCTTGCCGCGAAACGGTCGTTCTTAAGGGGACGAAAGGCGAAATCAAAAAAGTCCGCATGATCGGACCATTCAGAACATACGATCAAATTGAGCTTTCGCGCACCGATTGCGTGGCGCTGGGCATCGACGCGCCCGTGCGCGATTCCGGAAACGTGAAGGGATCTGCTCCAGTAACGCTTATCGGACCTAAGGGAGAGGCGCGCTTAACCGAAGGGGCTATCATTCAAATGAGGCACATCCATTTGCATCCGAGCGAAGCCGATGAGTTCGGCGTTAAGAATATGGAGTATGTTCAGATTAAAATCGGCAAACCGCCGCGCGAAGGAATCTATGCGGTTCTTTGTCGCGTTCGCGATGACATGAAACTAGAATGTCATCTCGACACGGATGAAGGGAATGCGCTTGGCGTTAAAAACGGCGATCCTGGAGTGATGCTCTAAAATCGAATGGCCAAACCCAGGATATTAGCCGAAATCACGGTCGTGGGACCCGATCAAAAAGGGGTGGTCGCCGGAATCACGAACTCGATTTTTGATAATCAGGGGAATATCGAAAAAATCAACCAAAACGTGGTGTCGGGACTTTTTGGAATGCACCTGGAATCATCCTTCGAAAAAACTCTGGACCAGCGGCGGTTTCAATTACTCTTAAGTCAATTAGGAATAAATTTAGGGATGGAAGTGAAGGTTCACTTTGAAGAACCCGGCCGATCCAAAAACATGGCCGTTTTTGTGACTAAAGAAGCGGATTGTCTTGGAGCAATTTTGAAAGCGCGGGACCAATCGCGGCTAAAATCCAACGTCGTCTGCGTGATCGGCACCGAAAAAACGTTAAAACCCTACGCTGCCAAAGCTTCCATTCCCTTTTTTGAGATTGATCACCGCAGTCAGCCCGAAGCGGAATTAAAACTACTCAAGCTCATGGAACAATATAATATCGATTTTATCGCGTTGGCCCGGTATATGAGAATCCTGACTCCGAATTTCGTTTGGCGCTATCCGAACCGCATTATTAACATTCACCCTTCGCTACTTCCCGCATTTCAAGGCGCATATCCGTATGTTCAGGCATACGAGCGCGGAGCGCAAATTATCGGTTGCACGGCGCATTTCGTAACCGATGAACTCGATCAGGGGCCAATTATCTGGCAGGATTCATTTCGCACCGAGCCCGGGCAAAAGTTAGATTCCATTAAGGAAAAGGGCCGCGAGCTTGAGGCCGGCACGCTGCTCCGCG
>JANLTE010000232.1:0-4368 GCA_031362785.1 Elusimicrobiota bacterium | reverse complement strand
ACGATTCCGCTGCCGGCGCGTCCGGTTCCAGTTCAGCGCGCTTCGGATATCGCCCACGATTTGTCTGGCGAGCCAGCGCACAAGCAAATGTGCCGGCGGGAGCCCGCCGTAAAGCACCGTCTCCGACGCAGGCCGGCCCGCGACCTGAGCCCACTGCATCCGTGTTCGGCCCTGAGCAAGTCGGTTGCGCAGCGCTTGCGCGTCTTTCATGGTATATTTCTCGAAGATGACAATCGGCTCCCCCTGAATCGGACTGTCCTTAATGTCAAAACTCCTGAGGCCCCATCCGATCGCATCGTTTTGACGGAGCTCCGCTCTAAACATCTCGAGCTGCCTACTACTTCCAAGCCAAAGTGGAGTTCTTCCGTTAGCGGCAGTTATTCCGAGGATAGACGCTGGGTGATCGGCACTGGGCCGGAAGCCAAAGCTCGTCAACGCTTTCGCCATGAAAGGGCTGTGCGGAACCGCCTTCATTTTATCGGCGGTTAAAGATTCGAGGCCAGGAATTTTCTTTTCTTCGATGGCCTTAAATAGGAACTCAAGGACATCGCCCGCAGCGCCCTGTCCCCTGAATCGCGATGCGACTATAAAATTGTTAATCATGCCCGACTCGACATGGACCGCGCAAGCCACAGCCTGAACACCGCTTTCTGTAAAGAAGCGCAAATTGATGTAACCTCTGGTTTCTACAGATTGGACTACATTCCAGGACAACTCCCCCACTATGGCCATCGCGCCGAGTTGGATGGAAGGCAACAGCAAATAGTCGAGAATATCCAGGTCATCGTCGTTTAATTTATGATCGCCGATATCTTTTATTTCGCGCGATGATTCTTCCTCCCGCAATTTGTGAACGAGCGCCAAAAGCATGAAAGTCCGCAAGTCAATATTTTTTGCGTATATTTCATTGCGCTCGTCGGCCTTGTGAACGAAAAATCCAGAAAGGAGATTGAGGTAATTTTCACGGCTTTGATAGCCGAACAAATCTCTGCGAAATGAAATGATATGGTTGGATTGATAATCGCTAACGGCGTAAGGGGCGGAATCTACCAATGCGAGGGTATAGGCATTGCCTTCGAGCTGAACATCTTCCATGGAAAGGAGCTTGCTTAGGTCCGCGAGGAACTTTCCGTCGGACATGAAGGGGGCCAATCGAAGCAAGCCCCGATCGATATGAAGCGTCACGGTTTTGTCGTTATAGCGAGGAATTTTGAATGCATGCGCATGCAATTTATCCCTGCGCGGAGCATGGCCTTTTTTATCGGTCCCAAACAGGGGCGTCTTGATCAATTGAGCATCTGCCAAGTTAGCCAGATCTGACCGAGTAGGCTCCACGAGGCTAAATCGCGCGAGGTTAAACCGTTTCAAGTATTTCGCTACTGCTTGAATCGCGCTATGAAGTCGACGCGAATGGGCCGCAAGATGCAGGTAGGGCCTGTTTAATTGGTCCGCGCTTTGCGAGAGAACTCCCGCTTTGACGTCGACCTCGGCTTTGCGCAATATATCGGCGCCCTCGTTGCCCTGAAGCGCGGTCATACCGTAAACGACGCGCGGAATCCCCAACTCCAGAATCATCGGCGCGCACTTTAAGCAAGGCTCAAGCGCCACATACAGTGTGACGTCGCCCATATCGTACCCTAACATTTTGTTCAGGCGCGAAAGCTCATCTGTTGTTTCCTTATATATGCGCAGGTTTTCGGCTCGAGTGCCAAACCGCTGCGAACTCAACTTGATAGCTTCAATACTTTTAAAAATTTGGGCCTTATCATCTAAGGCGAGTCTTTCATTTTCATCCGCCAAGTATTCTATGGCTGCAAGGACCGCAAAAAATTCCGCATGGAGCAGATGGTTTTTCAGATTATAATTTCCGCCGATAACTTTGCCGCCCTTAACAAGAACAGCCCCGACATGCGGCTTCCACCGGCCATAGCGCTCGCGGGACTCCTCCGCTTCGGCCAGCGCGGCCCTCATGAAAATTTTGTCCTGGGCTGACGCATTCAGCGTTTGAGGATCCTTAATATCGGGAGTGTCGGCCATATCAAAGATATACTCATCAAGAGCGCTACTGAGCGTCATGAGGGCCGGCAGGGTATCGGCAAGATTGATCTGACCGGAGTTGGCGTGGATCGATGAGTGCAATTCCGCTTTAAGCCGGGCGAGAGAATGAGAGTCATAGCCGCGGTTCCTCGCTTCGCGAGCGATCACTTTTTCAGACGCAAACCTCCAGCGTTCCGCGCTTTCTTCAGGCAGGGCGCCCGCTTCTTTTTGAACCTCCCGGATCAGCCGCGCGACGGCCTTGGCCTCGTCTTTTTCCATTGAATTCAAGTTCATGATCAGATGGGGCATGAGCAGTCCGCTCAATAGGAAAGCGTGCGAGGCGATTCCTGAAAAATTGAAGAGGGAATCGACCCCCAATATTAGGGAAAATACTGAAAGGGTTAGAACTGAAATGATAAGTTTTTGTTTGGAAAAGGCGGAGGAAAGCTTTTGAGCCGCATTGCCGCCAAGCGATCCGGGAAGGTGCAGGAGGTGCCAAATAGTTTGGAGGATAGCGACGACAGCAACGAGCGGCGGACTCAAAGCATACGGCAGTCCGAAGGCCCATGCCAGCAGGAGGCTCCCCCCGCCCACGAACAAGCCCGACTCCAGCATCGCGGGAGCCAACGCTTGACCTTTCCATCCATCCCCGATTAAATCGTAAAGTCGCCGCATCAACGGCCACTTTCCGCTGTCTGTTTTCGTTTGGTCCTTTAGAAGGAATTTCCTGTAGGTCACATAAATGTTGGTGGCGTCCCGCATCGTTTTGACCCCAAACTTCGCCAGAATGCTTCGCTCAGATTCGATTAATTTTATTTTCTCAATCCCTGCGATCTCGCATACAGTCCTATAGTCATAAGCCCCTGTAAGCACCGCTTCCAGTATTCGAACTTCGTCGGAACTTAAAGGATGTTCAACAAGGTTCTGGAGGCCGGGGAGGTACTGATTTTCAAAAGCAGCGCGGAGGGCATTTTCAATTGATGTCTGCCCGCCCCTCATGCCAAGTTTTCTATAAATATCTGACAATAATTTTAAAACCGTATTTCGTTGCAGAGGGGATTCCAGGGATTCTCCGATTTCCCTTGCAGTCGAATGACCTTGAGCAGCCGATTGCAGCAATTTTAATTCTAAAGGACTCAAAATAGATTTGCTTCGCAGTTGAGACCAGTTCGTGCCTTTAGGCAAATCGCCCTGCTTGATTGCTTGCTGAATCAGTCTAAGGCATCGACTCGGGAAAGATTCGCCCTTAACTCTGTGTATATCGTAGGCTGCAAAAGCATTTTTGATCGCGTCTCTAACCACATCAACCGTTTCAAAACCCAGCTCTTCTTTTATTGCGTCAACCGTGAGCCCCCTGGCGATGGCCAACAAAACGGTTTTTTCTTTTTCATTCAAAGGCCGAGATAGAGCGCGGCGCAAGACCGACCAGTCAAGGCCATCAACTTCAATAAGATCAGCAATGTGTCCTGATTCGTACGCCCTACGGACGATCAAATAGTAAGGTTCCGGATTTCGCTTCGTAATAGAGTAAAACCGCTTGAGGCGGGTTATGATGTGTCCGACAGAGTCAACGGCCTGCCCTGTTTTTTGCGAAATATCCCGGGGGGATTTAAAGCCCTTGAGCATGGCCCGAATAACTAAACGCTCATTTTCGGTTAGAATTTTGAGCTTGAGCGGGTGAAGATTAAGTTGATTTAATTCGGGCGTCGCTTGCCCCGACCTACTGATCAATATGGCGGCGCGCTCTGCCGGCCTTTTTCCTGTTGGTACCGCAAATAATCTTGTTAGCACGCTAAAGCGCCGCTCAAGATATCCTTGAGCATAGTGTAGTTCCAAAGAAATTTTCGATAATTCTTTCCCGTGGGCCAATCCTTTCAACAGCTGAATGTCAACAGGAAGGATATTTGATCGAATTAATTCAATGTCACGATTTTCCACCCAGGATATGTCTCGTGAATAATCTACCGGCGCCCATCTTCCGTTATTTTTACTTGGGCGCGAAACATCGGCCCCGCCGGACACAGAAAGTAAGTTTGCGACCGTCAGCCAGCGCAACGATTTGGGGAGTTTGACGGTCGTTACGAACAGGTTGTAGAAAGAGTGGACAAGAACATAGAGTTCCAGCGGATTAACGGAATGGAATGGAAGCCAAAAAGGCAACAGCAAGATCGCCGATAAGACAAATCCAACGGCGTAGAGAGCGCGCTTTTCTTTGGCGCTTCGGTTCGCATGGGCGTTGCTAAACACATAAGCGCTGGCGGCGGACCAAATCGCCACGGCGGGAATTGCGATGCCTAACGCAAGTAAAACGATCGCCGCGGCGGCTCCGCC
>JANLTE010000214.1:0-2005 GCA_031362785.1 Elusimicrobiota bacterium | reverse complement strand
ATCGACTTCGGGCGAATCAACGGCGGTTACGAGCGTGTTGGGGATCATTTCGGCTGCCTCCCTAATAAATTCACACACGCCATCAAATCCCTTTTCTTTGAATTCGGGGAGGGGGCGATGAATATTTTTCCACACTTCGGGATCGGGGGTGTTGAGCGAAATGCAAATACCATCCAAAAATCCGGAGAGGTCTGGAACGATGTCCCGCCGGTTGATCATATTTCCAAGCCCTATCGTATTCAATCGGACTTTTTTGGCGCCGCGGTTTTTTAGCGCGACGGTAATTTCCTCCATTTCCTTCAGCCGATAGGTGGACTCGCCGTATCCGCAAAAAACAATTTCTGAATATTTGGAAGGATCGTCGATGGCGGCCAATATTTCAGAGACTTCGGGATCCTTCTTAAGCAGCAAGTTATTTCCGCGGTACATATAGTCCCAGGAAAATTTGATGCAAAAATCGCAAGCCGTTGGACATTTGTGTGTAATGTTCAAATAGAGCGCGTCTTTGTAGCGATAGGATAGCGCCGCTGGTGGCTTAGTGATCTCTGTCATGATATATAAGAATGCAACCTGTAGAGCTTTTTAGCATTTTGTGTGGTGACTCGCGAAATTTCTTCGAGCGGTTGGTTGAATAATTCACAAATCTTATTGGCAATGAGCTCCAAATAGGACGATTCGTTGCGCTTGCCGCGGAAATTCTGGGGGGGAAGATAGGGGCAATCGGTTTCAAGCACGATCCGATCGATGGGTACGCTCATAATAACCTCGCGCAGCGCCTGGGCGCCCGGATAAGTAATGGGGCCGTCAACCCCTAAATAAAAACCTAAGTCCAGACACCCTTCGGCGAAACTTAGGTCACCGGAAAAGCAGTGAATGACGCCGGTCGCGAAATCGCGCCGCGCCATGCCGCCATAAAAGCTTTTCAAAATACGCAGCGTATCGGCCTGCGCATCGCGACAATGGATGACAACGGGCTTATCGATTTCAGCTGCCGCTTCAAGCGCTTTTCGAAAAGTCGCCGCCTGAACCTCTTTGGGCGCCTCGCTTTTAACATAATCGAGGCCAATTTCTCCGATGGCAACGCAGCGGGAAGAAACGCCCGCCTGCTTCATTGATTCAAAATCAAAATTTTGCCCCTCGTTGGCGTAATGGGGATGAAACCCGCAGGTCCAAAACATTTGAGGCAGATTGTTTTTGCCAACTGAGTCCTGGGCCAGATTTTTAGCCCGCTCCCAGCCCTTGGGTTCGTCCGCGATCTCAACGATTGTTGAAATTTTCCGCTCGTATGCGCGCGTTAAAACCGCGGGGCGATCCGAATCGAATTGAGCGTCGCATAAATGCGCGTGGGTATCAACGAGCGTCATTACTCAATGGCTTTCTTGGGAAATAAAATGGCGCCTTTAATCATTTTGCGACCCGTTTCAAAGTGTTGAATCGGATTTTGAAAAACATTCCACCCTATGTCGCGGAGCGGCTTCGTTTGACCCAACAGTTCCCACATCTTATCGCAAATTTCCGGCATGAAGGGTGAAAAACCCGCGCTCACCCAGGCCAGAACGACCGCGACTTCCGAAAGGACTTCCTCGCATTTAGCCGGATTTTCCTTGGCGAGTTTCCAGGGCGCGTTTTTTTCCATAAATAGGTTCGCGTCTTTCACCACATTCATGAGCTGCTCGAGGACGTCGCCAAACGCGATTTTACCGTACGACTCTTGAATCGATTTTTGGACTCGGTCCGTATCCAACCCGCCAATAGTCAGCTGTTTCGGCGCCTTGTTAACGGTTCCGCCCATGTTTTTTTCAATCAAATTCAGGGCGCGCGAGAACAAGTTGCCAAGGTCATTAGCGAGTTCGGTGTTGTAGCGCTTCTGTAGCGCCGAAACGGAAAAATCGCCGTCAACTCCAAAAGGGATTTCGCGCATCAGAAAATAGCGCAGTCCGTCCACTCCATAATCTTTCGTTACCTCCACTGGATCCACCACATTGCCGCGCGTCTTGGACATCTT
>JANLTE010000210.1:0-5276 GCA_031362785.1 Elusimicrobiota bacterium | reverse complement strand
TGATTGTTTATTGTTCTTCCGAAACTTCTTAACAGTTGAAATATCACCATTTAAATAAATTTACGGAAAAAGTAGATTTAAAGATTCCGTTTATATGACGAAGCGAAAATTATTTTTTGCCGAAAAAAATTATTCTCCGTCGATTGCGATTCTAGCAGACTTTCCATTTTTTGTCAATGAATAATATTATTTGTGTTTTTGGCCGATTTTAACGGCTTTGCCTTCGGACCAGGCGATGATTTTTCCTTTGGGGTCATTCATATATAAGGAAGCTCTCATCTGAACCAGTTTACGGCTTTCGCTCAAGATTTCGCCTAACGCATAAATTTTCTTGCCCACTCGGGCTGGCCGCACAAAACGGATCGTCATCTCTGCGGTCAAGGCTCCCCCGCAGGCAATCCAGGCCAGCCGGGTCATGGCTTCATCCAGCAGCGTCGCGATAATGCCTCCGTGCACGATGCCCTTCCATCCCTGGAATTTCCGCGGCGGGATGAATTCGGTCCAGGTTTTTTTGCCTTCCACCTTCCACTCCACTCCAAGTCCGTGAGGGTTGTCCGCTCCGCAAGCGAAGCAGTAGTGATCGTCAAAGAGATCTGGTTTATTCACGTTAACGGATGAAATGGGAAGTTAAATTAAGTTCTTTTTGAATGAGTCGGCGGACCGCCATGCGGATTCGCGTAGTAATGGGGCCCGGGACGCCGGCTCCTATTTTTTTATTATCTGCCTGCACGACCGGCATGGCTTCCATCGTCGTGCTAGTTAGAAAAACTTCATCCGCTTCGTATATCTCGAACGCTTTGAGGTGAGTCTCAATCGCGGGAATGTCTTCTTTTTTTGCAACTTCCAGAATTGCGGCGCGAGTGACGCCGTCCAAAAGTCCGCATTCGAGCGCCGGTGTTTTTATCAGGCCGTCTTTCACCGCGAATATGTTACTGATCGTACCCTCCACTACATCATCATTTAAATTAAGGAAGACTCCTTCGAACGCTCCTGCTTTAAGCGATTCAATTTTAGCCAGTATTCCGTTCAAGCAGTTCGTATGCTTAACGGCGGGGGTGAGGGATTTAACAGAGTTCCGCCTTACGCCTACGATCGCAACTTTAACTCCTTTCTCCCAAAGCATATTTTGGTCGGACCTTATGTGGCTCGGAAGCACTGTTAGGGTCGGATTCTTGCAGGAGGAGGGATCGTAGCCCATTTGATCTCCGACGCCGCGCGAAATAGTAACTCGAAGCAGGCATTCTTTGAGTTTGTTCGCTTTTAGAACGGCTTGGCAGGCCCGGGTAAGCGACGCGTGGGACCAGGGAATTTTGAATGCGAGACCCCTTAAGGAATGATCGAGGCGCTTCCAGTGGGCATCTGCGCGGAATATTTTTCCCTCGTAAACGCGCACCGCCTCGTAAACTCCATCCCCGTAAAGGAACCCGCGATCCCAAACGGAAATTCGAGCCCTAGAGTCAGTCACCAGTTTATTGTTCAACCAAATTTTCGTCGTCATGATTTTGGTCCTTTGCGCCTCCGCTCAACAGCTAGCGGCGGACGCATGTAAAATGGAACGATAGTTTTCCATGCTTGAGGCGAAATCTTTTTGGAACGAGCGCTCGCCAGCGCCATTTGGGCGAGCGTTCCCGCTCTTGGATAGAGGAGCGGATGGGGCAGCAATTCTAATTTTTTGCCTAGCGCGCCGCGCAGTTCCTTCCAATGCTTTAGACAGCCGTTTCCAAGACAAGCCGTGTGTTTCCATCTTTCCAGTTTTTCAAGTAAATTGGGGAGCGTCAATATTTCGTACGGGCTTTTTGGGTTCAGTTTCCCGCGCTCAAAAAATCCGGCAAAAATCTCGTTGCCGATCGATTCAAAACAAACGCAAAGCGGGTCCTCGATCAAAAACTCACGAGCGCGAGTCGCGAGAATTTCAAAGGTTGTGATTCCAATCAAGGGAACTCTCAAAGCCTGAGACAAAGCCCTCGTAAACGATATCCCGACCCTAAGCCCGGTAAAGCTGCCCGGTCCTGTCGAAACGGCAAGATGGGTCAGTTCGTCTTTTTTCCATCCGGCCTTGTCCAGTAAAAAAGCGCAGCAATCTTTTAAGATTTCCGAATGGCGGAGGCCGATGTCAAAGAAAACTTCACCTCTCAATTCGATGCTTTGCGCGCTTTCGGCAATTGCCACGCTGCAGGTCTTGCCTGAGGACTCAATCGCTAAAATTTTATTTTTTTTAGTATTTTTTTCCATTTTTTGTTGCCAAAGAAATTAAAAGTTCTTGTTTTTTCGGATTCAAATTTAAAATCAATTCGCAGCGCGGTCGTTGAATCGCCGGCGCTCGGCAGGAGTCCGCGCGCTTTTTGCGCCCATTCAACCGCCACCACCCACCCGCTCGGATGGGAGGAGTCCGCAATCCAGTACTCTTCAAGCCCCAAATTTCGAACTTCGGGTTCGGCCAGGCGGTAGAGGTCCACATGGCAGAGCGGGATCCGGGCTGAATGCTCTTGAATGATGGCGAAGGTTGGACTTCGAATTTCTTTAGGATTCTTAACTCCCAGACCCTTCGCAAGGCCCTGAACAAAAACCGTTTTGCCGCTTCCTAAATCCCCGTTCAGCGCGAACACGACGCCGACTTCAAGTTCCTTTCCCAAGCGACTGCCGATCCTTCGCGTCTGATCTGGGCTCAGGCTTTTGAGGGAAAGAATTTTTTCAAGTCTGGGCATCAAAAGTGTTTGAACCGCGTATCCCGTCCGATCAGTGGCCGGCCATGCTGCCGGATTTGGATTCCCAGCTTGCGATCCGTCACCTGGCCCAGAATAAAGGATGAAGGGATTTTTTCCAAGATCCGGCTCGCTTTTTCCGGCGCGATTGTAAATAGCAGTTGATAATCCTCTCCTCCATAAAGAAAAAGAGACCAAGGCGAACATTTTAAGGCCTTTGCGGCGGCGGTCAGCGCGGATGGAAGCGCGATAGAATCAAGATCGATGTTAAAGCCCACGCGGCTCGCATCAGCCAAAGTTTCCAGGGAAGTCACCAAATCATCGGAAGTGTCCATCAGGGATGTGGCCATATTGGCCTTGATTGAGAGGATCTTTCCATTGCTAAACTGTGGCATGGGAAAAAGATGCGAGCGAACCATCGTTCGGGCGACCTCAGTTCGGATGTTTACTCTATTTTCAAGTAGTTGAAGGCCTGCGGATGATGGTCCAATCGGGCCTGTTACCATCAAAACATCCCCTTTTTTAGCGCCCGAACGGGTTATCACATTTGGGGATAACTTCCTTCCGACGACAGTGATAGATATAATTGATTTATCAGATCGAATTATATCTCCTCCCACTATGGAAAATCTAAATAAACGCGATAGTTTGCAGATTCCACGATAAAGGTTATCCACATTATCCACAGAGATATCCCCATTAAGTCCGAGGGTTACGAGAACGAATAGAGGGATTACATAACCCATTGCAGCCAGGTCGCTTAGGTTAGAAGCCATCGCCTTGTGTCCCAATGCCTGCCAGAGGTTGATTCCATGAAGATAAGGAGATTTCCAGTTTAATCGAAAATGGGTTCCTTCTAATAATGTGTCCGTCGTCACGACAAGGGTCGAGTTTGAGGCCATTTTGGCTACAAACGCGTCGTCGCCTTGGCCCACTTTGGGATACCAGTCAGGCGACTGGAATGATGGTTTGCACCAAACGGCAATTTTGCGGATAAGTTCGCGCTCCCCCAGTTGGGAGAGGAGGACGACTCGTTTCATTGTGGGATCACCCGAGTTACTTTTTTAATGAAGAAATGCCCGCGAGGATGGCGACCATCCCGCCGAGTATGAAACTCAAAGGTAACATCCCTTTAAGAAAAATAGGAAGTTTCAGGGGCCAATGGAGTAGACTCCAGACGCCTGCTGCGGTAGTTAGTGCTCCAAGAAGAAGGGATGTCATGTCAGGAGATCAGAAATTCCAGGGCGATATCGGCCAAAAGCTTTGATCCCACGGGCATGGCGGTTTCGTTCAAATCAAATTCGGGGTGATGCCAGGGCACCAGTTTTGATTTGGATGCGGACCCCGTTCCGATGTAAATGAAACAGCCCGGGGCTTCCTTTAAGTATTCGGCGAAATCTTCGCCGCCCATTGAAGCGGTTTCAAGAGAAATCACTTTAGGGGCGTCGATTAATCGTCGTCCCACCTTTTTTGCGAGGGCTGCCATCTCTTTACTGTTGGAAAGCACGGATCCCAACACTTCGTAATTCAGCTGATATGAGGCGCCGTGAGCTTGCGTGACGCCGTCTAAAATCTGTTTCATCCAGCGGGGCACTTTGCGGTGCAAGGGTTCGGAGAGGGTTCTGACCGTGCCAGTCAGAGTGGCGGTTTCGGATAAAATGTTATAACGCGTTCCGCTCTGAATCGTCCCCACGGTGAGAACGGCGGAATCCACCGGGTCGGTTCGTCTGGAAACGATCGTTTGAAGCGCCAGCACCGCTTCGCAAGCAATGGGGATCGCGTCACAGCCTTCATGCGGATAAGCGGCATGGCCGCCCCTGCCCGTAATTTGAATGGTAAATTTATCGACGGCCGCCATCAGCGGACCGGGCTTGATCCCGATAGTCCCTACGCGTAGCCGCGGGTTGACGTGCAGTCCAAATACCGCGTCAACCTTTGGATTTTTCATGATTCGCTTATTGATTAACTGAATAGCCCCACCCGCGCCTTCCTCGTTCGGCTGAAACATGAATTTTATGGTGCCTGGAAATTTTTTATTCCTGAGCAGCGCGGCGGCTCCTAAAAGCATGGAAACATGCGCATCGTGGCCGCAGGCGTGCATGACTCCAGGGATTTTTGATTTGTAAGACTTGTTGCCTTTTTCCGTCAGAGGGAGCGCGTCCATATCCGCTCGGAGAGCGACACATTTAGAGGGCGCTCGCGAGGAGTTTCCCTTTAGAATTCCAACCACTCCAGTCCGGCCGATTCTTTTATGAGGTATGCCGAACTCCTTTAGTGTTTTTTCAATCAACGCGGCGGTTTTAAATTCATTATTGCCGAGTTCCGGATATTGGTGAATGGTCCTCCGGATTTGAACCAATTTTTTCAGTAACTTTTTATCGATCATAGAATTTTTTTAAACGCCGGAGGAATTTGTTCCGCGAGGTCGCCGGGGAGCATCGCGATCTGAGTTTTTTGGCTTGCAGCCAGGTCGCCGGCCAATCCGTGAATGAAAACGCCGATGCAGGCTGCGCGCAGAAGGTAAAGCGAAGTGCCAAACTGTGAAATTAGGGAGGCGATTAACCCCGATAGCAC
>JANLTE010000187.1:0-2699 GCA_031362785.1 Elusimicrobiota bacterium | reverse complement strand
GGCTTCGTCTATATTTATGTAAAGCGTTATAACGGTGCGGGAGCGGGCGGCGCTTTTTTTTTTGCCAATGGCGCGAGCTGACAAGGTTTTGTATCGCGGTCCAAACAAACCGACTCCAACGGGTCCGCGCGCGTTTGGGGTCTTAAGAGCGGAAACTCTTATAGCGTCTCTGTTGACTATTACGATAGTTTGATCGGCAGGAATTACGATGGGCTTGTGACGGCTGTCGCGGGCTCGGACCCTGCCGCTGTGAGTACGATCACATTCACCGATCCGGCTCAGATCAGAATTCGCGCCGTCATTTCAACTGACGCCGTCCAGAGCGGATTCGACCAGTGGGGTTCTGCCAGCGTGGCGGACAGCGATGGGTTGCCGGTCGGTTACGGTTCTCTCCGTATTCCCGCAGGTTCAGCCGAATCAGATTCAGGTTGGTCTTCGACCGGATTTCCAAGTTCTTGGACTGTCGTAAACGTTGATCCCGGAAAATCTTACCGGGTTCAGGCCGACATGACCGGGTTCGTTAGCGAGGTGTTTGCGACGGGATTGCTGGGCGCGGGTTATGCGGATTACACGATTAGCTTCACGCGCAAACCCACCGTCATGGGTTCGGTCGTCATTCCATCAACGCAGCCGTTCGGGACTTGGGTCGCAATTGACGCGACACGCGTTGGGGAGCAATTCCCAACGGCCTGGAGCGGTGCCTGGATCTCTGGAGCCGATGAGGGAGAGGCTCGTTCAACTGGAACATATGTGATGGATGTAGGCACGGGCGTCTATACGATTCAGGCGAAAGCGTTCGGGTTCGGGACCACGGCCTTCGCGTCGATCAGCGTTCCGCTTTCCGGCATCGGCATCCTATTATCCGGAGACATTTACAGTGGAAATGCGATCATTCAGAACGGACTCGATTTCAAGTTCAATCCTCCCAGCACGGGAATCAGCGGTTCGGTCACGGTGACGGGAGACACTCGCGGTCTTGCCAGCTATCAGGTTTTGGACGCGTCTTACACGCTCTATGTGAACGCGTTCAGCCCGACTAACTACACTTACGGTTCAACCCAAGTTCGGATTGCCACCAGCGCCACGAGCGCCGCCAATAGTTTCCAAATCGCGGGTTTGGACGACGGAATTTATCAAGTCTACACTTTCCTCGAGGGTTTCGAAGTGGATCCTCCGGGTCCCAAAACGGTAACGGTATCGGGAGGCTCCGGAAACATTAACCTCGCTTTGAAGAAGGAAACCGGACAGATTACGGGTTTCTTCAACATAGCTCCGAATTCGGATTATGCCAATATTTCTTTTAATGTGAGCGGCCCCGTTTCGTCAAATACCGCTAGCGTGGCCATCGGAGGGAGCAATCCTGCCGCGATCAGCACCTGGACCGTTCGCAACCTCGGCACCGGATTTTACGATGTCCAGGCTTTTTATAAAACGAACGGCCAGTCTCAAATCTACAAAATCAACGTGGTCAACGGGCAAACTTCTTCGGTGACCTTCAACCTGAATAGCCAGGTCTTCACCGTGACCGGAACCGTTAAAGTCCAGCCGTTCAGCTTTGGCGCGACTTCGCAGAGCACGGGTACGCGCATCGATAGCGTTTCGGATTTGGTCTCGCGCACTTCGACCGAATCGGTCAGCATCGGCGGCGCGAGCTTGGCGCTTCCTGTCGCCCGCATCGACGCCTATCCGCGCAACCTGGCAAACTTTAGTCAATCTATCAATGACAATTTAGCGGGCGGCGGTAACGGAACCCGTTTTGAATTTGGCGATCTCAGGTACAGCCTCATTTCATCTTCCGGAACCTGGCACATCGATAATTTATCTCCCGGAGTTTATGTCTTAAGGCATCCCGTAAACCTGGATCCCAATTCTTATAATTATAACGGCAGCGCGGGCGGGAGCCTTGAAACCAATGGCGCCGACGTTGCCAATGAGCAGAAAACGATCCTCATAAAAAATGACGGCACGGTCGTGCTCCTCACTCCGCCTGACGGCGATCTGGAATTTACATATTCGAACGGAGCGGAAGTCGGCGGGGAGATCCTACTGCCTTCCGATATTCCGGCGGATACCCGTTTGCTAACGGTTCTGGTTCAAAACAACCGCCGCGAAATTGTGAACCGCCAATCCGTTTATTTAAGCGGCAACTCTGCCAACTACCGTATATCAAATCTGAGCAACGGAAACTACACTCTGCTGGTCCAGGATGAAAACAGAGGGACGCAAACGAACCCCGACCTCTACGACTCGAGCCAAACGAACATAAAAAAATACATTGCAAAACCCATCAATATTTCGATGACGGGAGGAAATCTTTCGGGCCAGGATATCCAGCTCTCCCGCGCCGGCAGCATCGAGGGGAAACTGGCGATCGTCCGCGCTTCGAGTTCCGGCGTTAAATCCGCCGAGCTGATTACCGCCAATAACATCAACCTCTTGCCTTCTAATTTTAAACTCCTCGCTTTCGCTGATTCCATCAGCCGCGATGCAAGCTTTGGCGGAGAAGTAGCCCAGGAATGCGCCGGCAGCGGAGATTGCTCATATACGATTGATCCTATTAAAGGGACGTTCCTGATTTCCGCGATTTATCCTGAAACAGATCTCCGGATCTTTTTGGGACAGCCGGATTTCAGTTCTGACAATCTTGGAAAGGGAAAATTTAATCTGGTGCCCGTGGAGAAAAAGGGAATCACTGTCGG
>JANLTE010000164.1:0-3011 GCA_031362785.1 Elusimicrobiota bacterium | reverse complement strand
GAAGGCGTCTACACCCCGCTTAAAGGCAAGGGGCCCAAAGATATCAATTTTACCGTGGTGCGGGAAAATACCGAAAGCGTCTATGCCGGCATGGGCGGGGTGTTCAAAAAAGGGACCCCTCACGAGGTCGCGATTCAGGAGGACGTAAATACTCGCGTAGGGGTCGAACGGTGCATCCGATACGCTTTTCAATTCTGTAAAGATCGCGGCTATCGCAATCAGCTCACCCTGGTCGATAAAGCAAACGTCCTGACTTATGCCCACCAGTTATGGCGCAGGGTTTTTGAGGAGGTGGGAAATGAATTTCCTTCAATCAAGCGGAACGCGCTGTATGTGGACGCGGCGGCCATGGATTTTGTGCGCAGGCCTGAGCTCTTTGATGTTTTGGTCACCAACAATATTTTTGGCGATATATTAACGGATTTGGGCGCTGTGATTTCAGGCGGGTTGGGGCTGGCGTCCAGCGCCAACATTAATGCGGATGCGGTGCCCGGAAAGAATAAGGGATGTATGGCTCTTTTCGAGCCGATTCATGGGTCCGCTCCCGACATCGCGGGCAAAGGCCTGGCCAATCCGCTGGCTGCCATTGGCGCGCTGCGCATGATGCTTGAGTTTTTGGGAGAACAGGCCGCCGCGCAAAAAATCGAGAAGGCCGTCACCTCCGCGATTTCGTCTAAAAAAATCTTTAAGCCTGAAAGCACCGACACCCAAATTTCCACCTCCGCGATTGGGGACTTAGTCGCGAGTTTTCTTTAAATCAGCACCCCGCCATAAAAACTACTAACGCATGGCAATTCATATAAGGCGTTATCATTTCGCGCTGGTGATTGCGCTTTTTGTTGCGCTCAGCCTGATCGGCACATTCTTCACGAAGGAAGAAAAACCGAAAGAGAGTATGAGCGGAGCGCTGCCGCCCTTGCAGGAAGTTATTCCCAAAGAGCCAAAGGCCATCGCGAAACCTGCGTTACCGAAACCCGCGCATCAACCCGTTCAGCCGCTTAAGCCCGTGGTTTCTGTTCCCATGCCGTCCGTCAAGCGCATTGCCCTCACCTTTGATGACGGGCCCCATCCGGGGTATACGGATCGGCTCATTCAGATTTTAGGAGAAAACCATGTTCACGCGACTTTCTTCGTTGTGGGGAAACAAGCCGCGCTGCATCCCGAGCTGGTGGAAAAAATTTTCGAGGCCGGACACGAGCTGGCCAATCATTCCTACACGCACCGCGATCTCCGCACGTTAACGGAGCAGGAGCTAGTGGGGGAACTGGACAAAACACACCGCTTAGTCGAATCCATCACAGAACAGAAAATGAAGTTTTTTCGGCCGCCGGGCGGGCAATACAACGATCATGTCGTGGAGGAGGCGTCTAATTTAAACTATACGATGGCGCTATGGAACGTGCTTCCTCAGGACCACCTGAGCCCCGCATCCGGAGTCATCCTGGAGCGGGTGATGAAAGGAGCCAAAGATAACATGATCGTCCTGCTCCATTCGGGCATCGAAAACACCGTTGCAGCACTTCCCGAAATAATTATGGAACTGAAAGACCAGGGATACCTCTTCGTCACGCTATCAGAACTGTCCGAGCAAACCGCATCGCCGGCTCTGGTGAAGCTCTCAAAAAAATGACGCATCGAAGAATTTTAGCGATCGATTACGGATCGAAAAGAATCGGGTTGGCTGCCTCGGACCCCCTGGGGATCACCGCAATGCCTCTTCCTTTTTTACCCCATAAAAACTGGACTCAAGCGTTAAACGACCTTCGGAAAATAGTTCAGGACAAATCGATCGCCCTGGTCATTGTGGGGCTCCCCAAAGCGCCGGACGGCGGAGAGGGCGCGCAGGCAAAATCCTGCAGGGATTTCGGGGAAAAGTTAGCGGCCACATTGCGCGTACCGGTTGAAATGGTGGATGAAACCATGACAAGCCGCGAAGCGGGGGACATTTTGATTAATGAGTTCAACCTATCGCGCGGAAAAAGAAAAGGCGTGATCGATTCTCTGTCGGCCTGTCTCATGCTAAGATCCTATCTCGAGAGGATATAAGGATGATAAAAAATATATTTTTCGCGCTGGTCGGTGTTTTGGGTATTTTAGCGGCCATCGTCTTCGTCGTCGCGGCCCCAAGCATTTCTCGAGATCCGAACCCCGTTCAAATTCTTGTTCCTAAAGGTCTTGCGCAGGGGCAAATTATCCAGCTTCTAAAAGATAACGGCGTCATCCGCTCTGCGACAGTATTTAAAATGTTATCAAGAATTGCGTTCAGAAGCTCACGGTTTAGGCACGGAGTTTATCTTTTTGAGAAAAATCATTATTTTAAGATTTTGAATCAGCTGAGTCAGGGGCTCACTTACCGCTTCAAAGTCACGCTGCCTGAAGGTTGGACAGCCTATCAAGTTGCGGAGCGTCTTGCAAAGAACGGGGTCATTATCGATCCCGAAGCGTTCGCATTGATTGTAAAGGAAGGCCAACTGGAAGGCATGTGGTATCCCGAGACCTACTACTTTGAGCCGGCGTCGGATTCCAAAAGCGTGATTGAGGAAATGATCCGCGAGTTTCATGAAAATTATAACGAGGAATTTCAGAAGCGCGCAGCCGTTATGAACATGACCGATCGGCAGATCCTGACTCTGGCATCCATCATCGAAAGAGAGGCTCGGATCGATTCCGAGCGCCCCACCATTTCGTCGGTTTATCACAACCGGCTCAAAAAGCGTAAACTTCTGGAAGCCGATCCTACCGTGCAATACGCGATCGGCGAAGGGCGGTTTTGGAAAGAACGGCTGACTTATAAAGATCTGAACACGAATTCTCCCTACAATACTTACCGGAAATCAGGGCTGCCTCCTGGGCCGATTTGTAATCCCGGCGTGGAATCCATTCAGGCGGCGCTTTATCCGGCGGAGACTCCCTTCCTCTATTTTGTAGCCGATCCCAATGGCAGCGGGACCCACCACTTCACCCAGACTTACGATCAGCACATGCAAAAGCAGCGGGATTTGGGTTTGGTC
>JANLTE010000141.1:0-2689 GCA_031362785.1 Elusimicrobiota bacterium | reverse complement strand
CAGGAAGTGTACCGCCTGCAAGGCGTCGTGATCAACGATAAGCATATCGAGGTTATTGTGCGGCAGATGCTCTCCAATATCCGCGTTGCAAAATCGGGTGACAGCTCGATGCTCCCCGGCGAAATTGTGTCGAAGCGAAAGTTTAAGATTGAAAACACATCGATCGAAGAAGCTAAAGGGGAGTCTGCTCAGGCTCAACCGATTCTTCTGGGAATAACCAAGGCCTCGTTGTCGTCCGACTCTTTTATTTCCGCCGCTTCGTTCCAGGAAACTTCCCGTATTTTGACCGACGCCGCCGTGTCTGGCGAAATCGATCATCTGGTCGGATTGAAGGAAAACGTTATCATCGGTCATTTGATTCCTGCCGGTACAGGTTTAAGAACCCACCAGTTGGGCCAGTAACATACAAGGATAAGAAAAATGCCAGGCCAAAAAACATTGAAAAATTTATTGGTAATTTTGGCCGGGTGTTTTTACATTAATTCAAAGGAATAAGAAAAAATGCCAACTACTTCACAATTAATTCGTTTGGGTAGAGTTCAGACAATCAAAAAAACAAAAGCGCCAGCTTTGCAGTCTTGCCCGCAAAAGCGCGGCGTGTGTACGCGCGTTTATACGACGACGCCCAAAAAGCCAAACTCTGCGCTTCGAAAAGTCGCGCGCGTGAAATTATCGAACGGAATGGAAGTTACATCCTATATTCCAGGCGTCGGCCATAATCTGCAGGAACACTCCATCGTCATGATTCGCGGCGGACGCGTGAAAGATTTGCCAGGCGTGCGTTATCATATCATCCGTGGAACTTTAGACGCTTCCGGCGTAACGGACCGCAGGCAGGGCCGATCAAAATACGGCGCGAAGCGTCCGAAAGCAGCATAAGGAACTAAAAAAATGCCCAGAAAAACATTAAAACCAAGAGAAAAACGCGGACTTCCACCGCCTGATTATAGGTTTGATTCGGTGCTGGTGTCCCGAATTATCAATAAAATTAATTTTGAAGGGAAAAAGAACGTCGCAGAAGGGATTGTTTATGGCGCTTTGGATAAAGTGAAGGATAAAACCAAAGAAGATTCCATGACGGTATTAAATCGCGCGATCGAAACGATTCGACCCCTGGTGGAGGTTAGGCCACGCCGTGTGGGAGGCGCCACATATCAGGTTCCCATGGAAGTTGCGGCTTCCCGATCCATTACGCTCGCAATCGGTTGGGTGTTGGATGCGGCGCGCGCCAAAACGGGCCGATCCATGGCTGACAGACTGGCGGAAGAAATAGTTTCCGCCGCTAAAAAAGAAGGAAGCGCGTTCAAGAAGCGCGAAGATACTCACAAGATGGCAGAAGCCAATAAGGCTTTCGCTCACTATCGCTGGTAAACATCATGCCCAGAGAGTTTCCTTTAGAAAGAGTTCGCAACATCGGAATCACCGCCCACATCGACGCGGGTAAGACTACGACGACCGAGCGCATTCTTTACTATACGGGACGCATTCACCGGATCGGTGAAGTTCATGACGGGACGACCACCATGGACTGGATGGAGCAGGAGCGAGAACGGGGAATCACTATTACGTCTGCCGCGACTTTTTGCATGTGGCGCAATGAGCAGATCAATATTATCGATACTCCGGGACACATTGATTTTACGGTTGAAGTAAATCGCTCGCTCCGAGTGCTGGACGGCGCGGTCGTCGTTCTGGATGGATCTCAAGGCGTTGAGCCTCAGTCTGAAACCAATTGGCGTTTAGCCGACATGTACAGCGTGCCTCGCATCGTTTTTGCAAATAAAATGGATAAAGTTGGCGCCGATTTTTACATGTGCATCGACTCCATGCATAAGCGCTTGGGAGTGAACGCGGTTCCGATTCAAATTCCCATTGGCGCCGAAGGCGGATTCATTGGTCTCATCGATTTGATCCGCATGCAGTCGTATATTTGGTCCGGCGAAGAACTGGGCGCGGAGTTCACCGTCGGTGAAATTCCGGCGGAGTATCTGGAAAAAGCGAAACAGCACCGCGATAAACTCGCTGAAGCCCTTTCCGATTTTGACGATAAAATAGCAGAAAAATTTTTGAATGGCAAGGAAGTATCGGCCGAGGAAATGGTCCCCGTTATCCGAAAGGCAGTCCTCGCCGGGAAGTTCTATCCGGTGCTCTGCGGATCTTCATTTAAGAACAAGGGCGTGCAGCCTCTTCTGGACGCCGTGTGCGATTATCTTCCCAGCCCGTTGGAAAAACCGGATATTAAGGGGATCGATAGTCTGACCGATCAGGAAACTTCGTTTACGGCCGACGATAGCGCTCCTTTTCGAGCTCTGGCTTTTAAGATTCAGTCGGACCCTCATGTTGGAAAATTGACATATCTCCGCGTTTATTCCGGTAAGCTTGACCAGGGTACCGCGGTTTTTAACGCGAACAAAAGAACTTCCGAGCGCGTTGGACGAATACTGCGCATGCACGCCAACAAGCGCGAAGAAATTAAGGAATTGTATTCGGGAGACATCGCGGCCGCTATTGGATTAAAAAATGTGAGCACGGGCGACACGCTTTGCGATGAAGACCATCCGATTATTTTAGAGTCTATGAATTTTCCTGAGCCGGTCATTTCAATTTCAATTGAACCTAAGACAAAAGTCGACGAAGAAAAAATGGGCATCGCTCTCGGGCGTTTGGCCGAAGAGGATCCGACGTTTAG
>JANLTE010000124.1:0-3802 GCA_031362785.1 Elusimicrobiota bacterium | reverse complement strand
CTTCCAGAACCGCTTGAGAAACGTAGTTTTCCGACGCGATCAGCTCCAATTTTTCGATCTGTCGCTTCACTTCGCCCGTAATGGCGCGATAAATTTCCTTGTCCTGCGATTTCAATGTTTTAAGCATATTGTTTCCTTTTCAGCTGTTTTTTCAAATTGACGATGAGGACGAGAGAAAATTATTTTCAAAAGAACCCCCGCCTCTTTACTCACATTGGAAGCGAGGCCACCTTTAGGTGATCGCCGATTGAGCTCGTTTCAACGGTGCATGCGCGGCGCGTAAATCACCCGTTCGCCAACGCTATTAAAAATTCCTTTTCCAACCCTCTTAAGTTTTATAATCAGTGTAATTGGCACAATTTTCTTTGCCCTACCCCTCGCGTCCTATGTTCGGTAATCGGCATTAATTTTTATGTAATCAATGGAGAAGTCGCAGGTTACATAGGCGGCGCGCCCCTTCCCCTGACGTAGGTCGATGGTGATTGGGACGATTTTTTCCGACAAAATCTTTTTCGCTTTAGTTTCAGAAAAGGGGTGGGCGCCACCGGATTTGGCGACGCAAAGGGATCCGAAGAACACGTCCACTTTATCGGGGTTAAACGGGACGCCGGCGCGGCCAGCGGCGGCTAAGATGCGGCCCCAGTTGGCGTCGCGGCCGAAGACAGCGGTTTTAACCAGCGGCGATGTCGCGATGGTCGCTGCGATTTTTTTGGCGTCGCGGTCGGTTCGCGCTCCTTGAACGGTAATGTCAACCCGAGATGTCGCGCCCTCGCCATCGGCGGCGATTTGGTTCGCCAGGGAACGCGCGATCTTGCAGAGTTTCTCTTCAAACTCATGTTGATGGATCCGCTCCTTTACCTGAACGCCCGACATTCCGTTCGCCAGAAAAAATACCGTATCGTTCGTGGAGGTGTCGCCGTCCACCGACAGAGCGTTAAAACTTTGATCGGCGGCGCGTTTGAGCATCGAACGCATAAGGCGCGGATCCACTTGCGCGTCAGTGAATATGAACGAAAGCATCGTCGCCATGTTGGGATGGATCATCCCCGCTCCTTTGGCGCAGCCCCAAATCGTTACGCGTTCTCCCGCCAGTGGAAACGTGACGCTCGAAATTTTCGGAACCGTATCGGTCGTTAGGATCGCCCTTGCCGCGCGCGCCCCATCCGGCTCTGCGATTTTTCCAACGCTCCGCGACATTTCCTTGAGCGCAGCTCCCATCTTGCCGACCGGAAGGTATTTTCCGATCACTCCGGTCGAAGCGACCAGAATCTCGCTCTCAGGTATGCGGAACTCGCGAGCAGCTGCGCGAGCAACGGTTCGAGCGTCATTCAACCCCCGCGCGCCCGTGCAGGCATTGGCGCAGCCTGAATTGGCAAGAATCGCCCGAGCCCGACCCGACTGGATTTTTTGGCGGCTTTCGAGAACCGGAGCAGCCTTAACGACGTTGCTCGTGAACACCGCCGCGGCCCCGCAAACTTTATCAGAAACAAATAGGGCTAAATCCAGCCGTTTAGGGTCCGGGTAAAGTCCCGCCCGCGCGGCGTATGCGCGAAAACCAATCGGAAGAGAATTGGATGTACAATTTTTCAAAGAAAAAATTTCCCCTGAACCTAAATGGTCGGGCGAATGGATTACTTTCTGCGGAACCGCTTCTTCTGGCGACGGCAGGAAGTGCAGCGCTTGGGGGGAGTTAACCCGCGCATCTTGTAAAATTTCTGTTCTCCCGTTTCAAAAAGAAAAGATTGTTTGCATTCCACGCACATCAAATGCGTGCCATCCAGCGTTTGAGTTCCGCCGCGCTCCTCGGACCCGTTTTTACCCTTTCCGAACCACTTCCCGAGCAACATCATGATTCCCATTCTCATTTCTCCTTTAATATAAACCGCAGGTCTCGTCGAACCCAAACATCAGGTTCATATTTTGCACGGCCTGGCTGGAGGCGCCTTTGCCTAAATTGTCCAGCGCGCCGAACGCAATAACCCGCCCGTTTCGCTCGTCCACTTTGACTCCTATCTGACAAAAATTATTTCGCTGCACCGACTTCAATTCCGGATAAACTCCTTCGGGCAAAACCGCCACAAAAGGTTCCGCGGCGTAAAATTTTACATAGAATTCGAGCGCCTGCCGCGTGGTCATTTTTTTCTTCAAGGTGGCGTAAACCGCGGCCAGGATCCCCCGGTTGACCGGAAGCAAGTGCGGCACGAAGGTGATGGATGGCTTATTCCCAGCAACGGCGATTTCCTGCTCAATTTCAGGCATGTGCCGGTGATGGTTCACTCCATAAGCCGAGAAATTTTCGTTCGCTTCGCTAAAAAGATATTTCGGTTCCAGTTTTTTTCCAGCGCCCGTAACGCCTGATTTCGCGTCGATCACGATGCTTTTAGGATCGATCAGCCCGTAATGTAACAGCGGAAGCGCAGTTAAGATAGAAGTCGTGGCGAAGCAGCCGGGGTTAGCGACCAGCCGCGCCGCGGCTATTTTATTCCGGTATTTTTCGGGAAGCCCATAGGCCGCTTCTTTCAATAACTGCGGATGCGGATGAGCGAGCCCGTACCACTTTTTATAAACCGCCGCTGATTTCAAACGGTAATCGGCCGACAAATCGATCACTTTGACGCCCCGGTCTAAAAACATTTTAGCGGTCCGAGCTGAGCTCCCATGCGGAAGACAGGTAAATACCACGTCCGAATCTTTGGCAATTGTTTCGGGAACGCATTTTTCGGTGAAAATTTCGTTTCGCGTTTTGGACGTCAGATCCCGATGGATGGAAGAAATGGATTTTCCAGGCGAGGACTCGGAGGTGCAATGCGCGACTTCCACCTGCGGGTGCGCGAAAAGCCACCGCAGGAGTTCACCCCCCGTATATCCGGTCGCGCCGATCACCGAAGCCCGAATCACTGCAACTCTTCCGATAATTTCAATATCACCGTAAACTCCCCAAGAATTTTTTGGTTTTTCAATTTCTCTAAAACTTCGGCCAAGGTCCCTTCAAAGTACTCTTCAAACTTTTTGGTCATTTCCCGCCCGACCCAGCAGCGAGCTCCATCGCCCAGAACTTCTCGGATGGCTTCAAGCGTTTTTATTACCCGATACGGCGATTCAAAAAAAACAATCGCACGGGCTCCCTCGGCCGCTTTCAATATTTCTTTTTTAAGCTTGCCCTTCTTGCGATGGAGGAATCCGAGATAGATGAACCCGCCTTCCAAGTATCCCGCGACCGAAACGGCGCAGGAAACCGCCGAAACACCGGGGATGGGCACCACGGAAAACCCGCTTCGCCTCGCCAGATCAACAAGCCAAGCCCCGGGATCTGAAACCCCCGGAGTCCCCGCGTCCGTCACCAGCGCCAGATTTTCTCCGCGGCTTAAAAAATCCAGAACCTTTTCGGAATCCCTTTTTTCTTTCGGACCTGAAATCGTAAAAAGCGGCTTTTGAATTCCATAGTGCGTTAAGAGCTTAAGCGTTTGGCGCGGATCTTCACAGACGATCCGATTGGAACTTTTTAAAACTTCCAACGCGCGAAGCGTCAAATCTCCCAGATTTCCGATGGGCGTGCCCACCACGCTTAATACGCCCTTCAACTTTATCGCCCGACCGGCGATGTCTGTAAACCGCTACCGCCGTTCTTCGATTTTTGGAGAGCGCGGATAAAAGCGTCGACGACTTTAGAATCGAACTGCGATCCCGAGCATTTTTTAAGTTCATCAACGGCATGATCTTCGGCGAATGCTTTACGATACGGGCGGTCCGAAGTCATGGCGTTAAACGCGTTAACGACCGCGATGATCCGCGAACCAAGCGG
>JANLTE010000103.1:0-4799 GCA_031362785.1 Elusimicrobiota bacterium | reverse complement strand
GGTTTTGACCTCCGGGCTCATCACAGGGGTTTGGTATATTTTTAAAGACAGGGGCGCAACACATGGCAACGATGAGGACACTCTATGATTAATAACATCCTAAGCAAGAGGCTTCTCACGCTTCCGCCGTATCCGTTCGCTGAAATCGACAAGAAGAAAAAGCAGGCCATCGCCGACGGCAAAGACATCATTTCTTTCGGGGTGGGAGATCCCGACATGCCGACGCCAAAGCACATCATCGAAGCGGGGCAAGCGGGAATGGCCAACCCTTTGAACCACCAATACCCTTTCGGCGCGGGGCTGATGCAGTTTAGGATAGCTGTCGCGGAGTGGTATTTGAAACGGTTCAAGGTTGAACTCGACCCCCAAACGGAAATCCATTCCTGCATCGGATCCAAGGACGGCCTGTCGCACTGCCACTTTGCTTTCGTGGACCCGGGCGACGTCGTTTTAATCCCCGACCCGGGCTACCCCGTTTACAATACAGGAACGATCTTCTCCGATGGACAGCCCTATTTTCTTCCCCTTAAAAAAGAAAACAATTTTTTGCCGGACTTAAATTCAATTCCGAAGGAAATCCTGAACAAGGCTAAAATATTATTTTTAAATTCGCCCAACAACCCCACGGCTTCCGTCATGGATAAGCGCTATTTTAAGGAGGCGGTAGGCCTGGCAACAAGGTACGGATTCATCATCGTCCACGACGCCGCCTACTCCGAAATCTATTATGAAGAGCCCCCCATTTCATTCCTGGAAATCCCGGGAGCCAAAAACGTCGGTCTGGAATTCCACTCCTGTTCTAAAACTTACAACATGACCGGCTGGAGGATCGGCTGGTTTTGCGGCCGAGCCGACCTGGTGAGCGCCATCGGCAAAGTGAAAGACAACTTCGATTCTGGAGTGTTCCAGGCGGTGCAGAATGCCGGCACTGCCGCTTTGCGAGGTCCCCAGGACGAGGTGCAAAAGCTTAGATCCATGTATAAGGAAAGGCGAGATTTGCTGGTGCCAGCGCTTAAAAAACTGGGGTTGATCGCGAATAACCCTTCGGCAACCTTCTATGTTTGGGCGGAAAATCCGAAAGGGTACAAATCGGCCCAAGTCGTGGAGAAATTAATTGAGGAAGCTTCGGTCGTTATAACGCCTGGCACAGCTTTCGGACCGAGCGGAGAGGGTTACGTGCGGTTTGCGTTAACGACTTCCAAAGAGAGAATCGAACAGGCAATCGACCGGCTTGGAAAAGTGCGCTGGTAGTTATTCATATAAAAGATAGGGTCCCGCTTTTTCCTTAAAATCGGCTGCCTGACGGTGCACGATTTCCAGAATCGCTTCAGCCGAATGCCCAAAGTCTATCATCTTCTTAAAATTTTCCGACCCCGTCACGCGGGCGATTTCCTCCCAACGACCTAGAAATTGCGCAGGATAGAGTTCCCTTAAAATCATGAAAGTCTGCACAAAAAGATCGTATGGCCGCAATGCGTTGCGGTCTTCGATCGTTATTTTTATCCCGCCACAGGACTGACCCTGATAGAGATCATTTTTTGGTTTGAATTTGACCGCCTTCAATTGAACTCCGGGAATCAATATAAAACTCAGCCGGTCTTCCAGCTCCGCTCCATTAATCCAGGGAGCGCCGATCATTTCAAAAGGTTTTTTGGTGCCGCGCCCGACCGAAACGTTCGTCGCTTCAAAACAGCCGATACCGGGATAAAGCGCCGCCGCGCTCAAAGTTTTCATATTCGGTGAAGTGGGGACGAACTTAAAACCCGCTTCGTCAAACCACAGACCGCGTTTCCAGCCTTCCATCTTTACGACGGTCAGTTTCGCGCCGATATTCCCAGCGCGATTGTGCCAATTCGCGATTTCCCCAACCGTCATGACATGCCGGACGGGAACCTGCAAGTAAGCCGTGAAATGCCGAATGCTTGGGTCTAACGGCTCCCCTTCGACGATCGCCCCCGTAATGGGATTGGGCCTATCTAAAACGATCATCTCAATGTTGCGCTTGGCGCACTCTTCGAGCGCGTAGGCCAGGGTAGTCGTATATGTGTAAAACCTCGTGCCGATATCTTGAATATCGAACACGAGCGCGTCCAATTCCTTCAGCATGTCTCCGGTGGGCCGCTTCGTCTGCCCGTACAAGCTGTAAATAGGCAACCCCGTTTTTTCATCGCGGGAATCTAAAACCTTCATCCCGTGTTCGGCTTTTCCTCGAATTCCGTGCTCGGGCGAAAATAGTTTTACGAGCTGAACTTCGCGCGTTTCATGGAGAACGTCGATCGTGGACTTTCCTGAACCGTCGCGCCCCGTGTGGTTCGTGATGAGGCCGATTCTTTTCCCTTTCAGCGTTTGAAAATTCTCTTTTTCCAGCACATCGATCCCCAAAAGGACTTTAGCGGTCGAGAGCGAAACGAGGTTCGCAAAAATGCAGACCGAAACGAAGCTGAATTTCCAATATTTCATAGCGCTCCTTTAAAATTCCGGCCCGGGACGATCTTTCCCAAAATACAGGCGCGGCGAGCTCCGGTGGAACCGGGCAAATGGTTCACTTTTCCTTCGATCGCGCGAAGGGCGAAGAAGGCAAAGGCGAGCGGTTCCTTCGCCTGAGCCGGAACGCCGTCCTTTTCGATAGACACAACCGGAATCGGATAAAGCAAACTCTCCAGGTGAAGCATCAGCGTTTTATTGTAGGCGCCGCCGCCGCTGACAACAACTTCCGCCGGCATATGATGATTTAGAATGAAGCGCTTATAGCTATCCGCGATCGTGAAAGCCGTAAAGTAATTCAAAGTCGCAACGATATCTTCAGGGTTTTTACCGAGGCGTTTTCTCAAAGGTGATGGAACAAAGCTTTCATTGAAAATTTCGCGTCCCGTTGACTTGGGAGGGCGCTTTGAAAAGTACGGATGCCGGGCCAAAAGCTGAACCGATTTCAGGTCTACGACGCCTTTGCGCGCGAGCGCTCCGTTCGCGTCATACCCAAGCCGCCCCCTAAAAATCTTCCGCACGGCCCAATCCATGAGGCAGTTCCCGGGCCCGTTATCGAATGCGATCGGAGACCCGATACCTTTTCCGACCACGCAGACGTTGGAAATCCCCCCGATGTTCTGCATGGCGCGGACCGGACCGCTGCCAAAAAAATACTGATCAAAGTACGGAATGAGCGGAGCGCCTTGGCCTCCCGCGGCCAGATCTCTCGGCCTGAAATCAGCGACGACGGTGACCCCCGTTCGCTCCGCGATGAGGGACGGTTCGCCGATCTGCAAAGTGCTCGGAAACGGGTCCGAAGGACCGTGATAAACGGTTTGTCCGTGCGAACCGATCACGGAGATGCGGGACGCGCTTATTTTTCTCCTCTTTAATAAATCCTGGACGAAGCGCGCGTGGAGATTCCCCAGTTCAAAATTTAAACTCGAAAGAGAAGGGACACTTAACTCCGCCGCCCGAAGGACTCGGATTGAAAGCGCTAACGGATACGAATAGGTTTTATATTCCAAAACTCTGTAGAATTTTTTATTAAACGCGGCTAGCACGGCAGAACAGCCGTCCGCCGAGGTGCCGGACATCAAACCAAGCGCTAGTTTTTCCATCGAGGAGTCAGTTAGGAGAAACTTTTCGCGAGAAATCCGTTACAGCGGTTCAGTTTGCGAAAGGCTTCGACATACGAAATTTTTTCGCGCGCCATTAATATCGCTGTTTTGGCGTTGCCGTGCGCAGCTTTTAAGATTTTTTCCGCTTCTGACCGAGACGACACTCTTCCCAACTCCTGAACTAACCGCAAAGCCCGCTCTTTCAATTTTCGAGAATTCACTTGAACGTCCACCATCCGGTTTTTGTATGTTTTCCCGCAGCGCACCATGGCCAGAGTCGTTAGCGTGTTCAACACCATCTTCGTTGCGCTCCCGGCCTTGAGCCGCGTGGACCCCGAAATAATTTCAGGCCCCGTGTCTAAAGCGATACTCACATCTGTTTTTCCGATCAGCGCGCTTGAAGGGTTGCAGGTTAAAAGAATGGTGAGCGCTCTTCTTTGTTTAGCCGTTCGGAGCGCCGACTGAACGAAAGCCGTCACTCCGCTGGCCGCGATTCCGATCACGACATCTCCGGGACGCAGCTTTTTATTCAGCAGCTGTCGGATCTCGGCCGTACCGTCTTCAGAACCTTCCTTAGAACGAAACACCGCGCTATTACCGCCCGCCATAACCGCTTGAAACCGATTGGACGCCACGCCAAAGGTCGGAGAAAGTTCCGACGCCTCCAAAACGCCCAGCCGCCCGCTCGTCCCCGCTCCGACAAAGAATATCTTATGCCCCGCCTTGTATGAGGTTTCGATCAGTGAAATCGCTTTTTCAATGTTTCCGGACTGCTTCGCGATGGCCCGTGAGATTTTCTCATTTTCAAGGTTCATGACTGCGATCATTTTACGGACAGATAAGTCATCGAGAACCTGAACCGACGAGCTTAAATTTTCAGTCGGAATTTTACTGTAGGAAATCATATTACGCTGGCTCGAGGATCTTCGGAGGATTTCTCTCCCAAAACCCAACTGAGCCCGAAGGTCATGAAAGTGCCGATCAAAAGCAGCCAGCTCCATCCCAGCGCGATCACTTTCTTTTCGCTAAGGATGAGGAGGACGAACATCGAAAGCGAAGACAGTATCATGCTGATCACGTTGATTCCGTTTGCCTTTCTTTTTGTGATGAGACCCAGCAAAAAAATTCCGAGCAGCGACCCATATGTGACGCCGCCAATTTTAAACGCGAGCCAAAGTATTTTTTCAAAGTGGCTGAAAAAATAGGCGATAC
>JANLTE010000011.1:0-2206 GCA_031362785.1 Elusimicrobiota bacterium | reverse complement strand
CCAACGCGGCGCTCTTCTACGGCATCCAGCTCACGTACTTGCGGTGGTTGCGCGGAGACCTGGGCGAGGCAGTGGACACCGTCGCCAAGGCCAGGGGCCTGACCGGTGAGACGGCCGAGGCGATTAAGGCGGCGTTAGCCGACCCGCGGGACCTGGATGTGAATTTAGTGAACGCGCAAGTGGCCAGGCGTGTGCTGGACCGGTTGGTCGGATATAAACTTTCGCCTCTTTTGTGGAAGAAGGTGAAGCGCGGGTTGTCTGCGGGCCGCGTGCAATCTGTGGCGGTGCGCATCATCTGCCAGCGTGAGGACGAAATTGGGGCGTTTGTTCCCCAGGAATATTGGGCGTTGGCTGTCCTTTTGGAGAAATCTGGGCAGCCCGCCTTTTGGGCCGCCCTTTATGCAAAGGGCAAGACGCGCATTGATCGGTTGGATGTCAAAACCAAGGCGGAGGCCGATCAAATCGTCACGGATTTAGAGCAGGCGCGCTACGCGGTTTCGAATGTTGAAGCCAAAGAGCGCCGCCGGCAACCGTCCGCGCCGTTCACCACGGCGTCCTTGCAACAAGAGGCATCTCACCGGTTGGGGTTTCGCGCGCAGCGCACCATGATCACCGCCCAGCAGCTTTACGAAGGAATTTCTGTGGGAAGCGAAGGTCCCGTCGGGCTTATTACTTACATGCGAACAGATTCGACGTTTATCGCGAAGTCCGCGCAAAAAGAAGCGGTGGGCTATATCCAGGAAAAATTTGGGAAGGAATTTTTGCCGCCGAAAACGCGCGTGTTTAAAACAAAAGCCAAAGGGGCGCAGGAAGCGCATGAAGCCATTCGGCCTACGTCCGTGAAGAGAGATCCGGAAGCGGTGAAATCATTTCTCTCCCCGGAGCAGTTAAAACTCTACACCCTTATTTGGGAACGTTTTGTGGGCAGCCAAATGGCTGACGCGATTTACGACACGGTGACGGTTGATATTGCCACCGATCCCAAACCCTATTTTTTCCGCGCCACCGGCCGCACGCTAAAGTTTGCGGGGTTTTTGGCTTTAAATCCCGCGCTGGAAGAATCGGATCCCAACGCGGAGAAGCTCCCTCCTCTGGAAAAGGGAGATCTCCTTCTGAAGAAAGAATTAAAGTCCGACCAGCATTTTACCGAGCCGCCGCCCCGCTACAATGAAGCCAGCCTCGTCAAAGCCATGGAAACCTTGGGCATTGGCCGCCCCTCGACCTATGCGCCTATTATTCAGACGATTTTGAACCGGGGGTATGTTCGCTTTGACGAACGGCGGTTTTTACCGACGGAGTTGGGAAAAATAGTTGACAAGCAATTGGTCGAAAACTTTCCGGAGATTGTGGACGTCAATTTCACCGCCGGCATGGAAAATCTCCTGGACAATGTGGCCAATGGGCATGCGAAATGGCAAGGCGTGGTGCGCGATTTTTGGGAGCCTTTTTCCAAAAAACTTTTATTGGCCGAGACCGAAATGAAAGTGATGAAACCCAAACCCCAGGAAACCGATGAGAAATGCGCGACCTGTGAAAAACCCATGGTCGTGCGCGAAAGTCGGTTTGGAAAATTTTTGGCCTGTTCCGCCTTCCCGGTATGCACCTATAAAATTTCCCTGGACAAAGCGGGGAATTTGGTCAAGCCCGAAGCGACCGGAGAAAAATGCCCCCAGTGCGGGATGGATATTATTACCCGCTTGGGACGCCGCGGAAAATTTTTGGCCTGTTCGGGGTATCCCAATTGCAAATTCACGAAATCTGTGGCCCAGGACAACAAACCGGCGGGGCCCACCGGAGCAAAGTGTGAAAACTGCGGGAAGGAGATGGTTTTAAAACACGGCCGGTTCGGAGAATTTTTGGCGTGTTCAGGCTATCCGCAGTGTAAAACCATTCGAAAAACGTCTTGATGGAGTTTGATCTTGCCCTCCGTAAATTTTTCCTCACTCTTAAAGTAGAACGCAACGCCTCGCCCGCCACAATTCGAGCTTACACAAACGACCTTTCCTTTTTTCGGCAGTTTCTCGCGCAAAAAAAACGCCTTCTTACCTCTGTAGACCGGTTGTTCGTTCGGTCCTATCTGGCGCATCTTCGGTCTCAACCGTACGAACGCGCCACGCTTCTTCGCAAATGGGCGTCATTGCGGTCGCTTTTCAAATTTTTAACGCGCGAGGAAATTTTGACGGCGAACCCATGCATTAATCTTCCG
>JANLTE010000093.1:0-6591 GCA_031362785.1 Elusimicrobiota bacterium | reverse complement strand
CCAATGTGGATATTGCTTCAACCTCGCGGCTATTTAGGCGCGAGCATTTTATATATCACCTTCGCGGTGGGGGTGTTCGGAACTTTGTTCAGCGGGCAGTCCATTAATTTTCCGGCGTTCATCCCTTCGAATCCGGACGCGCCTCGCCTCTCGATGTTTCCGTTGATGTTCACAACCATCGCCTGCGGGGCCTGTTCGGGGTTCCACGGTTTAGTTTCGAGCGGAACCACTTCGAAACAGCTCGAGAAGGAAACTGACGCGCGCGCGGTGGGCTACGGCGGGATGATGCTCGAGGCGTTCGTCGCGATCGTCGCGCTTTCGACCGTCATGATGCTATCGCGCGGAGACCGGCTTTTAGATTTTGGCCCGGACGAAATTTACGCGCGGGGCCTGGCGCACTTCATCACTTTAACCGGGATTTCTTTCGGCGCCGCGGTGACGTTCGGAAAGCTGGCGTTCGCGACTTTCATTTACGATACTTTGGACGTCTCCACGCGCCTCGGGCGTTACGTTTTACAGGAACTGACGGGGTTAACCGGCAGAGCGGGCGCTTATCTCGCGACTTTTGTCACTCTGGCAATCCCGGGAATTATAATTTTGATTGACGTTAAAGACGCTTCAGGAAAAATTATTCCCATTTGGAAAATATTCTGGCCCGTGTTTGGCGCGACCAACCAACTCCTGGCCGCGTTGACGCTCCTGGGCGTTACGATCTGGCTCCGGCGTGAAAATAAAAAATGGTGGATCGCAGGGATTCACGCCGCGTTCATGATGGTCACCACGCTTTCCTCGTTATTTTTGATCATCAAACCCTGGGCGATGAACCTTGGGTCGGGCGGCCCTCTCTTTCATCCGGTGGGGACCACTGCATTTTTCCTTTCTCTGGTCGCGATATTTTTGATTTTAAGCATGGTGCCAAAATTGATTCGAAGGGGAATTCCAGAGACCTCATGAAAAAAATTCTGATTGTTGAAGACGAAAAAGAAATCGTCAAGCTGTTGAAGTATAATCTTGAAAAGGAAGGATACCTATTGGTCATTGCGACCGATGGCGAAGCGGGATTTCTGGCATTCAAAAAATCAAAACCGGATCTGGTGATCCTCGATCTCATGCTTCCTAAAATGGACGGGATCGAAGTTTGCAAGGCCGTCCGCCGGGAGAGCCAGGTGCCCATCATCATGCTGACCGCGAAAAAGGAGGAAACTGACCGCGTGTTGGGACTTGAACTGGGGGCGGACGATTACATTACGAAACCCTTCAGCGTGCGCGAGCTGATGGCGCGGATTAAATCTCTTTTCCGCCGGATGACAAGTCTGGACGCACCCGCGTCTCTAAAAGTCGGAAAGCTGGAGATCGACCTCGAGAAGTATGAGGTTCATCTAAACGGCAAGCCGGTTGAATTGAGTTCCAAGGAATTCACTTTTCTTAAAATTCTGCTTGAAGCCAAGGGGAAAGTCCTCTCACGTGACCAGCTTCTCGAGCAAGTGTGGGGCTACGATAAGGGGCTTGAAATCGACACGCGCACGGTGGATCAGCATGTGGCGCGTCTGCGTGCGAAGCTGGGAACTGAATCCGAACGGCTCATGACGGTCAAAAACATCGGCTATAAATTTAAGGCCGGATGAATTTCAGGAACCCATGATCACTCTAGCGGGCGTTGTTCTGATCGGAGTGGCGTTCGCTTTATTTTATCACTTCAAAATTTCTCGCCCGATTATGGAAATCCGCAGCGCGACAAACGATATCTCCGGAGGGCGTATGGACGCGAGGGCTCCGGTCCACTCTGAAAATCAAATCGGCCAACTGGCGGCTGCGTTCAATCAAATGATGCGCCGCCTTGAGCCGGAATTTAAGAAAGCTATGGCAGACCGTGATGAACTTTCCGCCATTCTCTCGAGCATGGTAGAGCAAGTCATTGCGGTGGATTTGCAAGGGAAGGTGCTGTTCGTAAACCCTGCCGCGGAAAAGCTTTTTATCGTAATAAACCGGAATGTGATCGGCAGGCCTTTTGTAGAAGTCATACGCCAAGCTTCCATCAGCGAGGTTCTAAACGCGGTCCTCAATGACCGCGCTGAAAAATCCGGTGAGCTGAGGCTTTTTTTAAACGAGGAGAAATTCTTTGAAATGAAAGCGTTTCCTCTTAAAAGCGGGGAGGACTACCGCGGCGCACTCTTGGTCCTGCACGACCTCACGCAAATCCAAAAACTCGAACAAGTGAGAAAGGATTTTATCGCCAACGTATCGCACGAGCTCCGGACCCCGCTCACCAGCATTCAGGGGTTCTCGGAGACGCTGCTGGACGGCGGCCTAGAGGATCAAAAAAACAACCTCAGTTTTGTCGAATCGATTCACAGCGAGTCTAAACGGCTGTCCAATTTGGTGAACGATCTTTTAGATCTGTCTTCAATTGAGTCCGGAAAAACAAAACCAAAGCTGTCCGTATTTTCCTTATGCAAGGTTTCGCTCGACGTAGAGGCGGAACTTTTGGTCGCAGCTAAGAAGTTGGGTGTTACGGTTCGAAATAGAATTTCTCCGGAACTTTTTATTCAGGCCGATGCCGGTCAAATGAAACAGGTGTTTTTGAACCTCCTGGATAATGCTATAAAGTTCAACAAAAAAGGCGGTGAAATTTTTCTGGACGCAATGGAAAATTCAGCCCTCGTTGAAGTGAACGTTCAAGATACCGGTTCCGGCATTCCGGCTAAGGACCTGCCGAGAGTTTTCGAGCGGTTTTACCGCGTCGACAAGGCGCGGTCCCGGGATTTAGGCGGCACAGGACTAGGTCTGGCGATCGTTAAACACATCGTGGAAGCCAACGGTGGGTCCATCCGCGTTGAAAGCGTCGAGGGCGAAGGCTCCAGTTTTATCATTACATTTCCAAAATCAACCGCTGAAACACCTGCCGTAAATCTCTAAGTCATTTCCTTACTAACACACGGCCGGCGCCAATGTGTGACGGCTGTTAAATCATTGTGACATCCCATCGATCTAAACCACACCAAACGGCTTATAATTGTCATGTGACTGTAATACCCATTTTACTTCCTTAATGTCTGTTCCGCGAGCCCTGTCCCTGGCCAGGCCCCGTGCAGTTTTTGCGATCGCAGTGGAAATCTCACACGAGTTGCAAAGGAGCGTTGAATGATGCAAAATTTATCGGTAATGGACGCTGAAATCAAAAAGGAACTTCAACGCAAGGCCTTTCATTTCCTATCATTTTTTTATGCCCTCGCCTATTTTTTCATTGACCGCGGGCTCGTTTTAAAAATCTTGGGAAGCTTCCTCGCGGTTGAGGGATCCATTGAGTTCGGAAGGCTCCTGCTGCCAGGTCTGAATCAAAAGATCGTAGGGATGTTCGGGGGTATCCATCGCGAAGAAGAACTATCGCGCGTATCGGGCATATTTTGGACCTTGGCAGGTTCATTCATTTTAATGGCTATCATACCGGACCGGACCGTTGTCTTTTGCGCGATGGGTTACCTCATTTTCGGTGATTCGGCGGCGGCGCTAGTTGGCGTTCCGTTTGGCACGCACCGTTTCGGTAAAAACAAAAGTGTTCAAGGATCTCTTTCTTTCTTCGTCGTAGCTGTCGTCGTTGGGCTGTTCTTTTTTAATCCGTTCGTCGCGCTGCTGGGCGCCGCATTTGCTGCCGTCGTGGAATGCCTTCCTCTTCCCTGGAACGATAACTTCTGGGTTCCTCTCCTTTCCGGTCTTTTCCTGCTCCTCATCCGCTAACCCGTCACGCTCCTGTCACTCATTTTTTACACCTCTACTATGGGTTGCGGGGAATCACTTTCATAAAATATGGAAGAAGTAAATCAACCCAATAGGAGAAAATAATGATCATGATGATGGCAGTGTATGACGAAGTGGTGAAACCCCATAACGCGGATCATCTGGCTTCGGGATTAAGAGGTCAGTGCAGCATGATTCAGGAGCTGGTTTCGGCGATCGAAACCGAGGATATCAACAACCTAAACCTGGCCGACCGAATCAGCAAAATCGAACACAACCTAAAAAGGATCAGAAAAGCAGTTTAGTCTGATGGCTATTGAGGGAGCCCATCCCTCTTCCATTTTCAAATTTATTTGGAGCGGGCACTTGAACCTCCTTGTTGCTCGCTCCATCAGCTCAGTCAAAGATCACAGGAAGTCGGGAGAGTTCCGGCGAATTTCAAAAAGCAATAGTAATGAATAATAAACCAAGGAGGAGAATACAATGAAAGTGAGTAAAAGAAGTTGGATCGCCGCGGCGTTGCTCCTGTCGTTCGCAATGCTGTCCGGCGCACAAGTGCAAGCAGACGATACTTCGGCGAACATATCCATCGCAAAGTTCGTCAGCAACCTCAAGTTGGGTGGCGACATGCGCATCCGGCAGGAGAATTTCTGGAAATCAACCCCGGGGCAATTGGACCGGTCTCGCCAGCGCTTCCGCCTGCGCTACGGGCTCACCTCAACGGCCGACAACTACACGGTCGTGTTCCGCATGGCTTCCGGCACCGGAGAACAAGTTTCAACGAACCAGTCGTTTGACAACCTTTCTGGTCAAAAGTCGCTTTGGATTGACCAGGCCTCCATCGGCTGGAAAGCGTTTGAATGGATGGGCCTATCCGCGAACGCAACGGCTGGCCGCATGCAGAACCCCCTCTGGAGGGTTTACTCGTCAGACGTCGTTTGGGACGATGACTTCAACCCTGAAGGTTTCGCCCAGGCCCTCGAGTATAAACACGGACGCGGCAGCATCTTCTTCAACGCCCTGCAGATGGTGTTAGACGAAGACTCCGGCAGCAATTTCGACCAATGGCTTTACGGCTTCCAGGTCGGCGCCAAAACGCGCGTTTATAAGGATAACTTCTTCACGATTGCAGCTTCCTTACTAGACTTGGACAACGAACGGGTGAACGACTTCGGTGCGAACGCTAACAACGAAGGTAATACCCGGTTCCGGAACGCCGCCTCCACCGGCACTGCGTTCTTCACCATGGCGCATTTGACGGCCGAACTGAAAACCAAGGTCTGGATCCTGCCCGTCACCATCATGGGAGATTATGTGAACAATATCGCCGACAATGGCGTGGATCCGCGTAACGCTGCGAGCAACCAGGTTCAGGGTTCCAGCGGCACTGAAATCGTGGGCTACCAGTACGGTCTCATCATCGGCCAGGCGAAAGCCGCGATGACTTGGGAAATTGCATATTTCTTCAAGTGGTCTGAAACCAACGCAACGGTTGCCGACATCGCCGATTCCGATTTTGGCGACGGCGGAACCAACCGCAGAGGTCACATTTTCTGGATCGCCTTCAACCCCAAGGAATATCTGCAAATCAAGGCCAAGGGTTTCTGCACTGAAGTTCTGCGGAATGACTTGGCGCCTGGGCGGGACAACATCAACCGGTTCCAGTTGGACGCTTCAATAAAGTTCTAGATTCGCCACGGCAGCCAGGCAGCGGTCACGCGACCGTTACCTGGCTGTCACGCGGCTGTCACATTGACTTGGTAAAATATTAAAGGAGGTATCAAATGAAAACTTTTGCGAAGAAATTTAGTCTTTTGGCCCTGGCGTTGGGTATGTTAGGCGGCCCGGCGGTAGCGGACACTCTTATCAATGGCGCGGGAGCCACTTTCCCTTACCCGATCTACTCCAAGTGGTTCGATGAATACCACAAAATGAAGCCGGAGTATAAGTTCAACTACCAGAGCATCGGTTCGGGCGGCGGCATCCGGCAGATATCAGCGGGTACCGTGGACTTCGGCGCGTCCGACGGCCCCATGACGGACGACCAGCTAGCTTCAGCCCCGGGCTATCTATTCCACATTCCCACGGTTATGGGAGCGGTGGTGGTAACCTATAATGTGGAAGGGATCTCGACCAAGCTCAAATTGACACCCAAAACGATCGCGGGAATATTCCTGGGCAGCATCAAAAATTGGAACGATCCTGCTATCGCGGAAACTAACCCGGGCGTCAGCCTGCTGGGAAACCCGATCGTAGTGGTTCACCGTTCGGACGGATCGGGTACTACATTCATCTTTGTGGATTATCTCTGCAAGGTGAGCCCGATGTGGAACACGAATGTTGGGCGCGGGACGTCCGTCGCATGGCCTGTGGGACTCGGCGGCAAGGGCAATGAGGGCGTGGCGGGATTGGTGAAACAAACCCCCAACTCCATCGGCTATGTGGAACTTATTTACGCAAAGCAGAACAACATCGATTATGCTCAGGTCCAGAACAAGGCGGGAAATTTCATTGAAGCGTCCATCGCATCTGTGAGCGCCGCGGCCAAGACCAAGATGCCGTCTGACTTCCGAGTGTCCATCACGAACTCACCGGCTCCAGATGCCTATCCTATCTCGGGCTTTACCTGGCTCCTCGTCTACGAGAAGCAGAAAGATTCGGTGAAAGGCAAGGCCATAGTGGAGTTTTTGAACTGGATGCTGTTGGAAGGCCAGAGCTTCGCCTCCGATCTCGGATATGCGCCTCTGCCGACCGAAGTGAACCAGATGGTCCGAAAGACCGTTGCAAAAATCAAAGTTAAATAAATGAACGGACAGGCCGTTATCGCTCCAACTCCCGTTTTACCCGCTCCCAAAG
>JANLTE010000086.1:0-2061 GCA_031362785.1 Elusimicrobiota bacterium | reverse complement strand
CCATGTAAAGTTAATAAATCGCGCGGCCTCAACCCCGCTCAACCTCTATGAAATGTGGCCGCACAAAAGGCGTCACGCTTCCATGATGGTGAATTTCACCGCGAGCCACAACCCTGCAGCGGACGGCGGCGTGGAATTTTTCAACGGGCTGACCGGAGGTCTGGCAGATAGTCCCGTCACGAACCCCATCCTCGAGCGATTGAAGGGAGAGGACATTCAGGATATCTATATGGCGTCGTCGCTGGATCACCCTTTGATCGAACACATCGATCCGCCCATCGATGATTATGTCGATTATCTCGTTAATGTGATCGGCGTGAATTCTGCTGATATTCGCGCTTCCGGCATCAATGCCGTTTTGGACACTCAAAACGGAGTCGCGGGACCCGTTGCCGTTGAAATTCTTAAGAAGCTCAGCATCGATAGTCATGTGGAAGTTGTTAACGGCGCATCAGATGCTGAGTTCGGCGGGCGCGACAACAGCGAAATAACCTCGTCCAATTTGGAAGCGACCATGAACCGGATGACGCGGGAAAAACGAGACATCGGATTGACCGGAGACGGAGATTTTGACCGTTCAGGACTCATGGCGCCGAAAGCGGACGGCTCAATCCGGCTCTATAACGGAAACGACCTCGCGAGCGTGCAGGTGTATGGATTTTTGAAAGCAGAAAAAGAGAAATTGGGAGCCGCGTTTAATCCCGATGATTATGTCGTCGTGCGGTCCGTAGTTTCGACGGCCTGGGTCGACGCGATCTCCGCCAGTTTTGGAGTTCCAGCTAAAAATATTCGACAAACTGCCGTTGGGTTCCGATTCTTAAACAATCTAATTCGCGAAGCGAAAAGCGAAGGAAAGATCGTGATCGTTTCCTTTGAGGAAAACGGCGGTATCGCGATGGGCGGCGCCGTTCCTTATAAAGACGGATTCGCGAGCACTCTTTACGCCCTCACCGTTGCGGCCCGCGCGAAGATGGACCCCCGATTGGGATCCATGGAAGCGCTTTATCAGGAAGCCAACAATGCTGCAAAAAGGCCCACTTACACCCGCTACGATATTGAGTATGAGGGATCAAAAGAGGATGTGATGGGTGCGTTCGGTCGCGTTCAGCAGGAGGCGGAGGATTTGAAGGCCGAGAGCAACGGCCAACTGCTTGCGCTGGGCGACATTGGCCTGCAGATTGCCGAAACGAATCGGTTGGACGGCATTTATTTCCGGCTGGTAGATTCTGCTGGAAACCAGGCTGGCTGGTTTAATGTTCGCGCTTCGGGCACGGAACCTCTTCTCCGAGTATATGTCGAAGCCAGCGACATGAGTTTGAACGAAGAGATCGAGCGCTGGGCTTCCCAAACCATTCGCGGCGCCCTTGCAAAAGACGGTCATATCAGCGTCCGAGCGGTTGGAGATCAGCGCATCGCTGATGCAACTGCTCCCGCTTCTGATGAAGCAACGGCAGCGGAAGTTGATAACGGCGTGCGTTACTGGAGCGGGGCTCTGCGCAGCACTCCCATCGAGCGGCCCTTCCGAGCGAGCCGGGAAGACGATGTTCGCGATATCGGTCAATTAACTCCCGAAGAAGCGTTGGAACTGGAAGCTCTCGCGGTGGAGTCGCTCAATAACGGGGAAGGCCAAATTGAGCTGCTGGCTTCAGGGGCCAGCTCGCGAATGAATACGCGGGAAGCGCCGGCTGAAGTGAGAGCCATGGTTCAAAATAAAGAAATTGTATCGAAAGCGGCGGTTCCCATCGGAGAGGTTTCGGGAGCTGTTTCGACTTATCTTGGAGAATTTGCATCGGATGTGTCGGCCATGTTCAGGTCGGTCGAACAGGAAGCTGTGAACGCCGGCAGGCCGAGCCGAGTTTGGGGCAACGGTGTCGGTTTATTGTCCAACGACGCTTCCAGGGGAGAGCATGACAGGCTGCTTGCCGAAAATGGAAACTTCGGTTTGAGGTCGGAGCAGATCGATTTCGTCAATCAGCCCATGGGTTTTAAATATGTCGCCACGCCTGAAGATGTCGAACGAGCGTTAAAAGGCAAGGTTTCGGACGATAGATACGAAGAAGC
>JANLTE010000058.1:0-11337 GCA_031362785.1 Elusimicrobiota bacterium | reverse complement strand
ACAAGAACGCAGGGATCTGCAAAACGTCCGCGACGGCCGCGGCGCGCTCGGCTTCATGGGGCTCGTGAACATCGGTCAAAAGAGTCAGGCCAAACTTTTTTTTAACTTCCGCCAGCATTTCCAAACCTTCCCGAACGCCGTGGCCGCGAAACGATTGATGCGAGGATCGGTTCGCCTTGTCATAAGAACATTTGAAGATGAGCGGGATCTTCAGCTCGGAGCAGATTTTTTTGAGAGCGCTGGCCATGCCCCAGAGATGCGCGCGGGATTCCATCACGCAGGGACCCGCGATCAGAGTCAAAGGCAATTGATTTCCGACCGATAGAGATCCTATTCGAACGACTTTCTGAGGAAATTTCATCAACGGTTAAGCTTGCTCCCTGTACTTGAGCGCTGCGGAAACGAACTCCCTGAACAACGGGTGCGGTTCGAGCGGCCTTGAACGCAGTTCTGGATGGAACTGCACGCCTACGAACCAGGGATGGTCTTTCAGTTCAACGATCTCGGCTAATTTTTTGACGGGATATTCACCCGAAACGGTTAACCCGGCGGCTTCAATCTTTTTGCGGAACTTATTGTTCAATTCGTAACGATGCCGGTGCCGCTCGTAAATCATCCCCTTGCGATATATCTGAAACGCCTTCGAACCCGCCTTAATCCGGCAGGGGTAGACGCCGAGGCGCATCGTGCCGCCCATTTTTTTAACGTTCTTTTGCTCGGGGATCCAATCGATGACGGGGTGGGGGGTATCGGGATCGAACTCGCTTGAGTGCGCATCTTTCATGCCGCAAAGGTTACGGGCCACTTCAATGGTCGCGCATTGGAGCCCCAAGCAAATTCCAAAAAAAGGAATTTTATTGACCCGAGCATATGAGATCACCGAAATCTTCGCTTCCACTCCGCGGTCGCCGAATCCGCCGGGCACTAAAATTCCTGAAACGCTTTTCAACTGTTCCCATAAATCGGGGTGGGTGACGTCAATGTACTGGATGTCCACCCGCGCTTCATTGGCGATACCGCCGTGGATGAGCGCCTCGATCAGCGATTTATAACTGTCCTTAAGCTCCATGTACTTGCCGGCGATGGCAATGGACACGACGCGTTTTGGAAATTTTATTTTTTGAACCATCATTCGCCACTGGTTTAACCCGGACCCTTTCTTTTTCTCGCGCGATTTTAAGCGCAGAGAGCTCAACACGATTTGATCGAGCCGCTGTTCCACGAAATTGAGAGGCAGCTCGTAAATGGTTGACACATCCGGAGCCGCGATGATGTTATCGACGGCCACGTTGCAGAAGAGCGCCATTTTTTCGCGCAAGGACAGGTCGATCGGCCGCTCGGTGCGGCAGACCAGGACGTTAGGTTCAATGCCGATTTCACGGAGCTTACCAACGGAATGCTGCGTGGGTTTAGTTTTAAGTTCATCCGCCGATTTTAAATAGGGGATGAGCGTCACATGGACGTAAAAAACGTTTTCATAGCCATGATCGATTTTCATTTGGCGAATGGCTTCCAAAAAAGGGAGCGATTCGATGTCTCCCACCGTGCCGCCCACTTCGACCAGCACCACCTCCTTTCTAAAACCGACGCGCTCTATTTTTTCTTTAATGGCGTTCGTAATGTGGGGGATCACCTGCACCGTTTTGCCGAGGTATTTACCTTCGCGCTCCGCGGTAATGACTTCATCGTAAATCTGACCGGTCGTGACGTTATTTTCCCGGTGCATGTCGACGTTGATGAACCGTTCGTAGTGTCCCAGATCCAAATCCGTTTCCGCGCCGTCTTCCGTCACGAACACCTCGCCGTGCTGATAAGGGTTCATGGTTCCCGGATCGACGTTAATATAGGGATCGAGTTTCAGCATCCCGACCTTTAAGCCGTGCGCGATCAAGCACCTCCCGATCGCAGCCGAAGTCACGCCCTTGCCGAGCGAAGAGACCACGCCGCCCGTCACGAAAATAAATTTGCAACTTTTTTTGGACTGATCCATGTTAGGTTTCCTTGTCACGAAATTTAAATCAATTTGCTCACGCGCTCTAAGTCCTCGCGCGTGTCTACTCCGAGCGACCGGTCTTTGACGATCACGACGCGAATGCGAAAACCCCGTTCGAGCACCCGCAGCTGCTCGAGCGATTCGGCCAGCTCGAGCGGCGTCTGCTTCCATTTCGTCAGCTTCAGCAAAAAATCCCGGCGGTAAGCGTAAATCCCGTTATGCTGAAAATATTTTTGCTGACCGTGAGCGTTCCGGTAATGGGGAATCGGCGAGCGCGAAAAGTAGAGCGCGTTGCCGAACCGATCGATGACCACTTTAACGATGTTGGACGACTGAGCGTCCTCCTCGTTTTTCAGAGGCACCGCCGCCGTCGACATCAAAAGCCGCTTGTCTTTAACGAACGGTTGAACGACCTGATCGATGGTGCGGGGGGACATCATGGGCTCGTCTCCCTGGATGTTCACCACCACGTCCGCCGACATCCGGCGGGTCACTTCAGCCGCGCGGTCCGTGCCGGAACGGCATTTTTTAGAAGTGAGCATCGCTTCGCCGCCGAACTTCCAGACGGCCCTCATGATGCGCACGTCGTCGGTCGCGACGATCACTCTTGAAAGCTTCTTCGATTTTGCCGCGGACTCATAAACCCATTGTATCATGGGCTTTCCATGGATGAGCGCCAGGGGTTTCCCCGGAAGCCTTTTCGATCCGTACCTCGCGGGGATCACTCCGATCGCTTTCATTCTATAGGAGCGGCAGCGCTTCTTTGAGTTCCTGGGGGCTCACCGTCGCGGTCCCCAGTTTACCAATCACGATCCCTGCGGCTAAATTCGATAGCCGCGCGGCGTCCACGGCGCTCGCCCCGCAAGCCAAAGCCAAAGTTAAAACCGAAATCACCGTGTCGCCCGCGCCGGTCACATCATACACTTCCTGGGCCTTGGCGGGGATGTGAGTGACGCGCGATTTTTCAAACAGCGTCATGCCTTCCTCTCCCTGGGTGATGAGCGCGCTCTCGCAGCCCAACGCCTTTAAAATGTCTTTACCTAAACGGATGATGTCGTCTTTACTTTCAACGCGCAAGCGGTGCATGCCGCCCTTAGCTTCATGGATGTTCGGCGTGATGCAGCTCACTTTTTTGTACGACTGAAAATGCTCAATTTTTGGATCGACGCAAACCGGCTTTTTGTGCTTCCGCGCGGAATTGATAGCGCACTTCAAAATGGATTTAGAAATCATTCCCTTGCCGTAATCGGAAAGGATCACGCCGTCGCAACTCTTGATGACGGAGGGAAGAGTATTACAGAACTCCTTTTCGATCGTGGGGGAAATATTTTGAACCGTCTCGCGGTCGAAGCGCACCACCTGCTGGTGCTCGGCGATCACGCGAGTCTTGAGCGAAGTCGAGCGCCCTGCGTCCCTGCGGACGTTATCAGTGCGGATGCCGAGCTCGCTAAACCTCCGGACCAGGTTATCTCCGACGTCGTCTGAGCCCACCACGCCGCAACAGACCACTTCGGCTTTGAGCGCCGCCAAATTCATCATCACGTTTCCGGCGCCGCCGGGAAGGTCCACTTCTTCTTTTACCTGGACGACGGGCACCGGCGCTTCCGGAGAGATGCGCGAGACCTTGCCGCGAATAAAGCGGTCCACCATCAGGTCCCCGATGACGCAAATTCTAACCTTTGAAAATTTCTGGATCAGGATCAGGAATCGTTGCATGGAAGAGCGGGAAAAAGCATCCATTTTTTTATTATATTTCGACGGGGCTGTCAATCGTGAGGGACCCCGTGAATTTCCTTTAATTCGGCGGAAACGCGCCCGATAAAAATTTCCGCGGTCATTTTAACCGGGATCTTGCGCGCGTCGGCGCTCAGCCACACCTGCATTTTTTTTCCTTTCTGAATGAAGAGTCCGCGTTCGCGCAATGTGGGCTCAACCACGAAGCAATCGAATTTACCCGCGGGGACTTTCACGGTTTCTCGCCGGAGCACTTTTACGACCAAGGGCCAGTTCGTGCCCGAATGGACGTCCATGGTGAACTCATCTCCCACGCTGAAGGTCTTGGCGCGCGCCATGTAAAGGCTTGATAGCGTATCGATCGCAGGAATTTTCAGTTCGCCCTCTTCATATTTCACGGGCCGGCCTTTTACGGCTTCGGTGTTTTTAAAGCGAGCCTCTTTCCAGTCGTATTCAACGACCTGATCCAGGATGTATTTACCTTCCTGATTATGCTGTTCGAAACGATGAGTGATCCAGTGCTCGACGTCCAACCACGACTCATTTCTATCTCTGACTTTATAAAACACGTCCACGAAAGAGTTGGAATGGGCCGCGGCAACAAAGTGATAGGCGGTCCGCCGTACCGCGCCGGAAGAAAGCACAAGATCTTCCGTGCTCTGAACTTCGAGCGTCGCCTCGCCCGCTTTAATGAGCCCGTAACCCAGTTCGAAAACAAATTTTTCGCCGATCACCCAGGGCACGACCGCGCCGATAGGGTTCTTAACTTCAAAGCTAGAGGTCAAAGCCGGGCAGAGGAGCAGAAGGGTCACCAATCCTATCGTTTTCTTCATCAGCGAAGAAAAAAACGCGAAAACAAAATAAAATAAATGAAACCGAACCCGATGAGGCTGCCGTATTCCTTATTTTTCTTCCACAGCTCCCAAGTAAAAGTGCTGAAATCCAGGCCCTTCCATTGAAACGCGCGGGGGAAAACCTGAGGGACGCGGGCAGCGTAATCGTCGTAGGCCGCGCCGAACTTCTCGCGCAGGTTTTCTTCCTCGCTCCGGATTTTAGGGAGGTAAATCGAATCGGCCAGGATCCACAAAAAACTCCAGAAGAAAAGAGCTCGGTCTAAAAACGGTTTCGCGACCGCAACGCTAAAAGTCGTGGCCGAAAAAATCATGCCGAAGGCCGCGAGAAAACTTCCGAAATAAAGCGGGTGGCGGATCAGAGCGTACGGCCCCGTCTGCGCGATTTCATCCATTTTTTTCACGCATCCTGCAGACCACTGCCGAATAAAAACGCCCAAAAGCGCGATCACAAACCCAACCGCCAAAAAAACCAGGCTGCGCGGTTGGGCGCGCCAAATAAATAGTATCGCAAAAACAAAACTGATCCTCACGCGGTACTTTTCGCGCCAATGCGAACCTCGGAGCGTTCCGTTCGATTTAGTGGACGATATCAATTCAGCGGCTTTAATTTCCATTTTTATGAATCCATCCGGTTGCCGTGGCGAGCGAACGCGCGACATGGTCGGGTTTCACCTTCAATATTTTTCGGTGCTTCATTCCTTTTCCCGTTAAAACCAAAATTGTTTTAGCGCCGCCGCGCTTGCCCCATAAAATGTCGCATTCTTTGTCGCCGATGACGATACACTTCTTCAAGTCCAGGTGAAACTTCTCTTTTGCCTTAAGAAGCATGCCCAGTTGAGGCTTGCGGCAATGACATTTTTCTTCGGGATGGTGCGGGCAAAACAGGATTTCATCGATCACGAGCTTGTTCTTTTTAAAAATCGAGAGGAGCCGGCGGTGAATTTTATGCAAAGTTTCAACCGTGAAGAAACCGCGCCCAATTCCCGACTGGTTCGTCCCGATCACGAGGCGCCACCCCGCCTTGCGCAATTCCTTAAGCGCAGGGATCACGCCCTTATATATCGAGATGTGGTCGGGGTTGGATAAGTAGTGCCGATCCTTTAAGATCGTTCCGTCCCGGTCCAGGAAAATGGCGCGGCCCTTCACAATCGAATCGCATCCAAAATTTTTTGCTCTAAATCATCTTTACCGGATAGCCAATCCATTTCAACCCCCACGATCATCGCGGGAAATTTTTTGGGCAATTTGACGGAATCTTTTTCTGTCATCATAATCATGCCAACTTTTTCGTGGGCTTCCTTCAACAACGCGTCTAAATCCTCAGCTTGATAAGAAAAGTGATCGGGAAAACGCGAGGATCCGGCCAATACGGCGCCGGTTTGAACGAGCAGCGCTTCAAAACTTTCGGGGTTCGCGATGGCGCTGGCCGCGAACACCTTCCGCCCCTTGAGCCAATCTGCTCTCAAAATTTCTCCGGTAGCGTGGTTTTGAACCTCGCGGACGCGATACTGATACACGGACGAACCGATTGTAAAAGGACGCGATATTTTAGCATTTTGAGATTTCATTACGGCACGGTCCGCACGGGATATTTCCGAAAAAGGCTCCCGTAAAACTCCTCGAGGGAACAGATAAGGAAGGCGGAAAATGTTTTCATCAAAACAGAGGATATCGAGATCCCGGTGAAGTCTTCGGTGTTGGAACCCATCGTCCAGCAGCAGAACGTCGGGATTGAATTTTTGAATGGCCAGGTTCGCGCTTCGAACGCGGTCAGCGCCCACGATCACGGGAACGCCCTTGAGTTTTTTTGCGAGTAGGACGGGCTCGTCTCCTGAACCTGCGGCGTCTTCCGAACCCGATTCTCCATTTAAAACGATCAAGGTTTCCGGCCCCTTCGAGTTGCGTCCATACCCGCGCGACAAAATTGCGACTGATTTATTGTGGTCCAGGAGCGTTTGCGCGCACCACAGGACCAGCGTCGTTTTCCCGGTGCCGCCCAGACTTAGATTTCCAACGGAAATAACCGGAGTTGAGACCTTATGGATTTTTAGAAAACCCGCGGCATAGCTCCAATTCCGCGCTCGGACCGCCGCTCCATAAAAAAAAGATGCGAACGAAAGCACCGCTTTCATGAAGAGTCCCGCGGCTGAGCGGTTTCGCTCATCAATCCAACTTTTCCATAACGACGCGCAATCGGCCATCGGTTAGTTGACGAGCACGTTTATTTTTTCAAGGACCGCGCCCACATCAACGCGCGTCATGCATTCATGTTTGTAAGGACACAATTTTTTCTCGCAGGCGATGCAAAAAAGAGATTCGTCGCGGATCGAAATTTGAGGTTTTCGATTTAAATTAATCGTCAGAGGATTGGTGGGGCCGAAGATGGTCAGGCTCGGGACGTTCAATGCCATCGCTATTTTTTGCGGACCGTTATCGTTGGCAAGAAAAGCGCTGCACTGAGCGATGAGAGCGCTGAGCTCAAGCAAAGATTTAGCCTCATGTGCGATCGCTTTTTCCTTCATTCGATTTTGAATTTGGATGAGCCCGTTTATTTCGCCTGGACCGCCCAGCAGCAATACGGCGAACCCCTTTTGAACCAGCCGGTCGGCGGCTTCCGCGAACCGTTCCGGATGCCAGGCGCGGATGGGGTGGCGGTGCAACGGCGCGAATCCGATTAATTTTCCCTTGCCCGTTCGGTCGGCCAAAATATTTTTTGCCCGATCCAACTCGTTCAGCGGCAAAGTCAGGTCCCACTTCCAATTCCAATCGTGATCGTTCGGATTTGAAACCAGCGCGCGGATCAAACCGACTTTCTGATCGACGATAAAACGGTTCGGAACTGGTTTTACGATTGAATTATAGACCAGGCGGCGGTTGAGTGAACCTTCAAACCCGGCGCGAAGCGGAGCTCCTGAAAGCGCGGTAATCCACAAGGTGCGGCCGGTAGAATGGAAGTCGAGCACCGCGTCATATTTTTCCTTGCGTATCTTTTGGATCCAATACCAGGGGCGATTGCGCTCATAAACCCAGGCGCGGTGAAGGTTTGAATTTAACGAAACGAGCGCGTCCGAAGGAGGCTCCACTAAAAAATCAATTTGGGGCTTACGGAAAACGCGGGAGATCACGTCCACCACCGGCAGGGTGAACACCACGTCGCCAATGCGGCGAAGCTGAACGATTAGGATCTTTGGAGAGTTTTGAGAGATTTTGTCCATGAGGTGAGGACGAGCACGGGCCACAAGAGGGCCATGGCGTCCGGATCCTTCCCGGAAAGGGCGCGCTCTTTCAAATTTAAAACCGTCGGGACGTCAAACAAATTGAGATCTTTAAGTCCCGAGGGGTCTAGAATTCCCTCAAGATGGTCGCGGCTCCGGCCGCTGACCCACTGAGTAATGGGGACGATGAACCCGTGTTTTCTTCTCCAGGCGATGCTCCGAGGTAAATATCGTCCAGCGATCTTTCGCAAAAGATATTTTCCTTTAAACCGCTTAATCTTCAGATTGGAGGGGATCTGGGAAGCCAGTTCAACGACGCGATGGTCCAAAAATGGCGGACGAGCTTCCAGAGAAACGCTCATGGAGGACATGTCTACTTTCATCAGGAGGCGATCCACCAAGGCCGTCTGCCGCTCAATGTCTAAAATTTGATTGAGCGGATCAGGGAGCATCGCGCTCGATTCAAACTTTTTAGCAAGCAGATAACTTTTATTTTTTGACGATCCGTTCGCGCGGAACAGGGGCGAAAGTATTTCAGGCGCGAAGTCGCGGTTCAGCAGAAACCAGTTGCGGATGTCCAGGTCGGGAATCGATTTAAAGGCGTCGCCCTTGCCCGACCTTCGGAGAATGGCTCCCGCCATCGGCTGCATGAACGGCGGAAACTTCTTGACCCAGGAGGCGTAAACAACGGATTTGTATCGGTTATAGCCCGCGAAAAGCTCGTCTCCGCCTTCACCGGTTAGAACCACTTTGACTTTGCGCCGCGCAAAACTTGAGAGGATCGCAGTGGGGAGGATGGTCGGGTCGCCCACCGGCTCGTTCATGCGGGCAAAAATGCGATCGGAATAAGCCATGTCCTTCTCGCGCAAAATAAATTCGTAATGCTCGGTCCCAAGGTACTTCGCCACTTTGCGCGCGTAACGCGATTCATCGACGCCGGTTCCCTTTTCAAAACCGATTGAAAATGTTTTAACTTTATGGCCGCTGTGTCTCATCATGAGCGCGGTCACCAGGCTCGAATCAACGCCGCCGCTCAAAAAAGCGCCCACCGGCACGTCCGAAATCATTTGCATCTTTACGCTTTCATCGAGGAGTGTCGCCAATTCCTCTTCCCAGTCTTCGGGAGTTTTGCTGGGTGACTGTCCTTTTAGAGTCCAGTAGGAAACTTCATTGACTTGACCGCCTTTCACCTTAATATAATGCCCCGGGCGGACTTTCCGAACCTTGTTCAGAACGGTGTAGGGCGCGGGGACGAAACGGTATCCGAAAAAATCCATAATGCCCGTTGGGTCGAAGTCCAGTGAAATGTCTCCCGCCCGGACGAGCGACCCCATTTCCGATGAAAACGCGAATCGCCCCGCGCTTTGAGAATAGTAGAGCGGTTTGATCCCCAGCCGGTCGCGCGCCAAAAAAAGTTCTTCGCGATCGGAGTCCCAGATCGCAAACGCGAACATCCCGTTCAAACGCTCCAGGCAATCGGATCCGTGGCGATCGTAGAGGTGGAGGATCACCTCCGTATCCGATTGATTCAAATAAATTTCACCGCGCTTTTCGGCTTCCTCGCGCAATTCGCGGTAATTATAGATCTCGCCGTTAAAAACGATCGTTAGGTGCTTGAAGCGCATGGGCTGGTGACCGCCTTCGAGATCGATGATCGAAAGCCTTCTGAAACCAAACCCCGCTTGGGCTCGCGCCCCTGGATGTTGATCGGCGGAAAAATATGTTCCTTGATCGTCCGGCCCGCGGTGAGTGAGCGCGCGACTCATCGAAGCGATCCGCTCTTTGGGGACCGGCCTTCCGTCAAAATTAACGATTCCGCAAATTCCGCACATGTTAAATCAACGACCCGTAAAGCTGCTCATAGCGAGTGACCATAATATCCAGCGTCGCATTTTGGAGGACCCATTCGCGGCCAGCGCGAGCGAATCTTTTCGCTTCTTCGCGGTGCGAAAGAGCATAGAATATTTTATCTGCCAGGAGTTCAGGATTTGCGGGTGGAACCAGGTATCCGGTCTGACTTTCTTTCACGATTTCGCGATTGCCCGCCACGTCCGAGGCAACGACGGGAATTTCCATGACCAACGACTCGCGCATCGCTCCCGATAAACCTTCGCCTTCGATCGCAGAGTTAACGCTCAAATCAAAAATCGATATGACCTCGGGGATGTCCTTTCGGAAGGGGAGCAGGCGGACCGAATCGCCGATGCCCAGCGTCCGCACCTTGTCCTCCAACGATTCAATATGCTTCCCGACTAATACGAAAACCATTTTAGGATCTCGCCCAAGACAAATTTTAGCCGCTTCCAAAAAAACATGCTGGCCTTTCCAGCGCGACACGTTGGCGACCTTTCCGACCACCACATGCCCATCGGGGACTTTTAAATCAGATTTGATCTTTAAATCGGGAGGGCGAGGAGAAAATTCTTTAAGTTGGGCGGAGCTATAGATCACCTCGACCTTCGCCGCGTCAACGCCGCCTTCTACCAAAGTCTGTTTCACGGCCCGGCTCACCGCGACGAACCGGTTAATGCGGCCCGAACCGTACTTCCACCGGCTGAACGGGTTTTTGCGCGGAGAAAACGAGACCCGCCGGGAGACGATAAAAGGCGGAACGCTCGTAAAAGAAAGAGCAAGCAGCGTGAGCGCGTGCGCCATGGGGTGATGGGCGTGAACCAAGCTTGGACAAACTTTTTTAACATATGAACGAATTTTACAAGCCGCGATTAAATCATAGTCTTGATGCATCGAAATTTGCTGGACGCCTTTCACGCAATCCAAAATTTTTGGAATGATCTCGGAGCCTGGAGGCGCGATTATATAATTTTCATGGCCTCGCATCGAGAGTTCGCGGATCATCAACGACATCTGTTCCAGACCACCGGACCATCCAACGGCATTAGTCGCGTGCAAAACCCTCATCGCTCTTCAACGCGAGCAAGCCCCGCCATGAAAAAAAATGCGAGGGACAGGGTCGCGGTCAAAAGGTTATGTTCTGTGAGGCTCGCGATAAAAAAGCAGGGAAAAATGGACAAAACACCTAGAGATAAAGCGTACTGCAGGGACTCTTTTCGCGCCGCCCGAAAAACATTTAGTTGCTCTCGGACCAAAACAATCCAGAAACCCAAAAAAATTCCAAGTCCAAGAAACCCAGTTTCAGCGGTCACCGTTAAAACAGAATTATGCGCGTGGCTTAAAGCTGCATTCGTCATCGTCCAATCTGGCATTGCTTTCGCGTACGAAGGTAGAAAACTTTTCCAGTGATGATACCCGACGCCCGCCAACGGCCGATCCAGGATCATAAGTCCCGCTGATTTCCAGATATTCAGCCGCTGAGAAGACGACTCATCCATGTGGGAAACACTTACCGTGCGCATGCGGTTCTCAATGTAGGGATTCGTTTTAAAAAGGATCAAGACAAAAAGTCCCAGCACGAAAACTCCCGCTAAAAAATACTTCCAGCCGCGCAAAATTAAAAGCATAAGGCTGCCCGCGACGATTCCGAGATAATAACTTCTGGATCCCGTCAGAATAACGCCCAAAC
>JANLTE010000410.1:0-3536 GCA_031362785.1 Elusimicrobiota bacterium | reverse complement strand
ACTCCACCGCGTTCGTTTAGGAGGTGCGAGTAGATACCGTGCTTGGGCTTGCACTTTGAGATGTCGTTGGTGCAGAGTTTCTGAAGGAAGGTCAGGGCTTCTTCTCCTTCAACATAGATCTGCCCCATGTGGGAAATATCGAAAAGCCCCGCCTGGTTTCGCACCGCCAGATGCTCTTGGGTGATGCTGGAGAAAATGACTGGCATTTCCCATCCGGCGAATTCGGTGAACCGCGCGCCCAGTTTTTTTTGTGCCTCGTAAAGCGGCGTGCGTTTGGCGCTTATGGTTTGCACGAAATCATTTCGTCCGCGTGGTAGGATGAACGGATGAGGGGACCTGAAAAAACCTGTTCAAAGCCAAGAGCGTAAGCTCGTTCTTCGATGCGCTTAAACTCTTCGAGGCTGAAATATCGCGCGAGGGGAAGATGTGAAGCCGAAGGCGGCAAGTAATGCCCAACGGTTAAATATTGAACCGCGCTATTTCTTAAATCATCCAGAGCGCGTTCAATTTCCCCGATCGTTTCGCCGAGCCCGACCATCAACCCTGATTTTGTTTTGAGTTTTGATTGATACTGAGCGGCGAACTTCAAAACCTGAAGCGATTTTTGATAAGTGGCCTTCGCTCGTACTTTTGGAGTTAAACGCTCGACCGTTTCAATGTTGTGATTAAAAACGTCCGGCCCCGTTTCCAATACCTGCGTTAGAGCTGATTCATTCCCATTCAGGTCGCTAATTAAAATTTCTACGGTCGTCTGTGGCAGGTGCTGCTTCAAAAGTTGAATCGTGCTGCAAAATGCCGCTGCTCCGCCGTCAGATAGATCGTCCCGCGCGGGTGCCGTGATGACGATGTGTCGGAGCGCCAGTTTTTTCGCGGCGTTCACGATTCGCTCGGGCTCACTCAAATCAACTTTCACGGGCCGCCCCGTCTCTTCCGCGCAAAACCCGCAGCGACGCGTGCAGACGGCGCCCAAAATTTGAAACGTCAGAGTCCCCCGCGCGTAGCAATCGGTGCGGTTCGGACACTTGGCCTCTTCGCAGACCGTATGGAGTTTGAGATCGTCCAGCGTTTCCGTGAGCTTAAAAAAAGTCCGTCCCTGAGGAACGCTTTGCCGGAAGTAAACGGGAAGGGGAGAAGTTCTCACAATAAATTATTTAAGGAAGTAACGGTTAAATTAGGTTACTACTGTACTATATTTTGGGATTGGGTGAAAGATTTTACCGTTCGAGCGCCCAGCGGACGCCTTCGGAAAAAGTGGGGTGGGCAAAAATCACTTCGTGGAGTTCGTCCCGGGACATTTGTTGTTGAAGCGCGACCGAAATGATGTGGATGATTTCCGTGGCGGTCGGCCCGATGATCTGCGCGCCTAAAATTTTTCCCGATTCTTTATGGCTTAAAATTTGAACGAACCCTTCGGTCTGGCCTTCTGCCAGCGCTCTGCTTAAACCCTGAAAGAAGTAGCGTTGACCCTTCACTGGAATTCCCGCGTTCTCAGCCGATTCCTTCCACAATCCGATCGACGCCACTTCGGGCCAGGTGTAGAGGCATCGGGGAACGAAATCGCCATTATAGTTTTGCGCCCCTCCCAAAGCGTTTTTCGCGGCGCATTCGCCTTGAATCGTGCCGGCGTGCGCGAGCAGCGAAAGCCCTGTTACATCGCCCGCGGCGAAAACATTAGCGTTCGAGGTTTGGAGCCTGCCGTTCAATTCGATTAGATTTCCTTTTCCTTCTGTTTTGATTCCTGCGGCTTCCAGATTTAATGATTGCGTATCGGGCCTTCTGCCCGTGCATACCAGTAGCGATTCCGCTTGAAATTCTTTTTGATCGGAAAGCGTGATTTGCCAGGATTTTTTGCCGCGCGCTAAGCTTGCGATCGTTACTGAATCGAAAATTTCGATATCCCGCGCTTCGAACGATTTCCGAAGCGTTTGCACCACCAACGCGTCTTCGCCCGGCACGAGTCCCGCCGTTTTTTCAATCACAAAAACTTTGCTTCCGAGCGCGTTAAAGAGACAGGCGAACTCGCAGCCCACTGCGCCGCCGCCCACGATCGCGATGCTTTGTGGAACGCGTTCGATTTCGAATATCCGGTCGCTGTCCAAAATCTGATCGAGGAATTGATCAGTGGGGGGAGGAAAAACCGCGGACGATCCCGCCGCGATCACCGCTTTGTCAAACGAAATCTGCGTTCGACTCCCCGAGTCCGTGACTTCAACGGACTGCGGGGAATTGAATGAAGCATTGCCCCGAACTTGTTTCACTCCAAGCATTTTGAACGATTTATCAAGATCGGACCGCAGCTGTTCGATCACGCGGATTTTTTCGCGTTTCATCTCTTCCCAAACGGCCTGGCCGCTGACCTGACCGGCCGCAGCTCCGAACAGCGCGGATTTTTTAAAATCAAAATATTTTTTCCCGATAGATAAAAGGGTTTTGGAGGGAATACAGCCGCGATTTAAGCAAAGTCCGCCCGCGCGATCTTTTTCAACTAATGTGACGGTCCACTTCTGCTTCGCCGCGGTTTTGGCGGCGGCTTCTCCCGCGGGCCCCGAGCCGATGACGACCAGATGTGGAATGGCGGGCTCCTTAGTTAACGGCGGAAAATTTGCCGTCTTTTATGATGTAGACGGTGATGGCTTTATTCAAAGTGTCGCCCTTCGAATCGAATTCGGTCCGGCCGAGCACTCCATCATACTTCAGCGTGCGCATGAATTCGATCATGGCCGATTTGTCCACCGCTCCCGACTCAGGAATTCCCGCTTTTTCCAATGCGTAGAGCGCGATCATGGTCGCTTCATAGGTGTAGTGATCGTAAGGCTGAAAGTCGCTGTTGGGATAATTCGATTTATACCGGTCCAAAAACATTTTTGCGGTGGGGATTCGTTCAGGCGGGACGCCAACATTGGTTACAAAAGATCCTTCCGAGGCCCCGCCCGCGATCTTCATGTACTCAGGAGATTGCATCGCGTCGCCCGACATGAACGCGGATTTAAGCCCCAGCTCCCGCGATTGTTTAACGATCAGCCCGCCCTCATTATAAATTCCGCCGAAGTAGAGCGCCTGAGGGCTCTCGGATTTAATGCGCGTCAAAAGCGCCTTAAAATCTTTGTCTCCGACCGCGATTCCGTTGAAAGAAGTAACTTTCCCTCCTTTGCCTTCGAACTCTTTTTTAAATTCCTCAGCGAGTCCCTGGCCATACGGCGTTTTATCATGAATGATTGCGGCAGATTTCTTTTTCAGAGCGTCGAGCATGTAATTTGCCGCGGCCTGTCCCTGCACGTCATCCGTTGTATTCACTCGGAAAATGTTCCGTACCCACTTCCAGGATGGTTCCATCTGTTGCTGAGTCAGCTTGGGGTTGGTGGCGGCCGGCGTGATCATCAAAAGTTTGGCTTTCGCGTAGACTTGCGCGGCAGGAATGGAGCAGCCCGAGTTCAAGTGACCTATGACTGCGACAATTCTGGAATCGGAAACGATCTGATTGGCCACGTTCACCGCTTCTTTGGGATCCGCTCGGTCATCGAACGCCGCGAGCTCGA
>JANLTE010000400.1:0-2968 GCA_031362785.1 Elusimicrobiota bacterium | reverse complement strand
GCGACCAACAGCGGCGTCAACTCGCCGTAGTGGTCGCGACCGCCGTTGTTGTTGATTCGCGGCGAACGGCCCATCTCGCCCGTGACCACGAGCAAAACTTTGTCGCGCAGTCCCCGGGCTTCGCAGTCTTTGATATTGGGTGGAAAGGCGCGCGCCGTGCTACAGGGCCGCTACACCGTTTCGATTGATGACCTCAAAGCGCTTGCAGAGCCCGTCCTCAGACACCGCCTCATCCTTTCCTTCCACGCCGAAGCCGAGGGTGTTCCCATCGACGAAGTCATCCGTAAGTTATTAGTGGATGACCTTTAAGTCCTCTTATCTCGATCCATTCGTCTTAGCGCGCATCGGCCGCCTGAAAGTCCGCGCCGAAAAAGTGATGGAGGGTTTTCTCTCCGGTCTTCACAAAAGTCCCTATCGGGGAATATCGCTCGAGTTCGCGCAACACCGGCAATACGCGGTAGGCGACGAAATTAAACACATCGATTGGAAAATTTACGCGCGCACCGATCGATTTTTCATCAAACAGTTTGAGCAGGAAACCAACCTTCGGCTTTACCTCCTCCTGGACGCCTCCGGATCTATGCGGTTTAAGGGTGCAAAGAGCGCATTTTCCAAGTTCGAATACGCCGCGACTCTTGCGGCCAGCCTGGCCTACCTTACGGTGAATCAAGGAGATTCGGTCGGGTTGGAAATTTTTTCGCAAGGCGCAAATAGAATCGTGCCGGCGCGAAGTTCATATCCGCACTTGACCGCCTTACTGGGGGAAATGGAAGAAACCCGACCCGGAGGGGGAACGAATTGGATTTCCTCCCTTACCCAACTCGTCCCCTCTTTTCAAAAACGCAGCGTCTTCATATTATTTTCTGATCTGCTGGAGAATGAAGCGGAAGCGCTCAAAGTCTTAAAGCTGCTCACCTTTAAAAAGCATGAAGTGGCGGTGATCCATCTATTAGACTCCGATGAAAAGGACTTTCCCTATAAAGGGGCAGTCCAATTTAACTCGATGGAAGATTCCGGTCACCTGATTTTGAATGCCGGAGATTTTAAAAAGGAATATGACGAGGCCCTGCAGAGTTTAATCCATTATTACCGTGCCGGATTCAGAAAAGCGGGCATTCGGTATCAGTTTCACACGACGGCGGAGTCTCCAGACCGGATCCTTCGGTTTTTACTGGGTCAGAAAAAAAATTAGGCCTTATGAACTTTAGCTTCTTAAATCCATCGGCGCTTTGGGCCCTTCCATTATCGCTGGCTCCCATCGCGCTCCATTTCTTTTTTCGGCGCCCGCCCAAAGTAGTTGATTTTGGAGATTTAAAGCTGCTGACCCGCGTTGCAGAAAAAACCAGACCTCGCAAAAAAATAAAGCAGTGGCTGGTACTCCTGCTGCGATTTTTAAGCCTCTTCTGTCTTTTCTTCTTTTTTTCAAAACCTATTTTACATTGGGGACCGATGTCAGGGGAAGGCGACGGCGCTTCTGTCGTGATACTGCTGGACCATTCATACTCCATGAGGGCTAATCCGGTTGGATTTTCGCGTTGGGATCAAGCATTGCGGGACGCGCAGAAGGTTTTGAATTCGCTAAAAGAAAGTGACCGTTCGAGCCTCATCGTTTTCTCTGAGCAAATTGATTATGATTCGGGCGGACTTACGAACCGGCACGAGAACCTGATCGCGGCGCTAAAAACTCAGAAGCCGGGGTTTGGCAACACTCAGATGCTCTCGGCCCTCGAGCAGGCGTACAAAACTCTGGCCAATAGTGCGGTATCGAACAAATGCATTTTGATCCTGACGGACGGCGCGCGGCACGGATGGCTGAACGCTGCGAAGGCGGGCGTGGAAGACCTCAAAGATTGGAGCGCTTTAGTTTCACATTTTGATCCTTCAGTCAAAATTTTAATGAGCGAACCATCCAGAAATACGAGCAACGCTTCGATCGAAAATGTGGAGATGGTCTCGGACGTTTCTTCGGGCCTCGCCAAATACCGCGTCACGCTTCAGAACTGGGGAACCAAACCTTTCGGGCGCTGGCCTGTCTCTTTGGAAAAGATGGACGGATCAAAGATGACTGAAACTTTAGTGGATTTATTGCCCGGAGAAAGGAAAAGCCTGATGATGAGCGCGGCATTGCCAGACGGTCAATCCGCAGTGAAAGCGGTTGCCCGTCCAGACAACCTTGAGGCGGACGATTCATTTTTCATGGTGCAAAATCCGTTAATGCGCGTGAAGGTTTTAGTGGTGGAAGATTACGCGGGCACCGCGGCGATTTCTGGCGAAACCTTTTTTTTCCGTCAGGCCCTCAAGTCCGGACCTTCGCCTTTTGAAGTTCAAACGATCACGCTGGGCCAGTTAAAAAAAACGAGTCTGAACGATTATCAAGTGGTGTTTTTGGCCGACCCTTCTGAAATTGACCGGGATTCGGGCGAGAGTTTGAAGCGCTTCGTGAGTTCGGGAGGATCTTTGTTCCTCAGCCTGGGAGAGCGGTATCAACTTGAAACTTTAAATGAAATAGCCGATCTGCTGCCCTGTACCTTGGAAGGTAAGCGGGAAGTTCAAGGGCTCGCTCTCAAACCTAGCCAGAACCTCGCGGAGGACCAGTTAGACGTCGGCCAGTATGAATCCGAAAAGATTGAGGTGCGCAAGGCCGTGCGAACTGTTTTGAGACCGGAGTCCTCGGCCTGGATTTACTTTTCTGACGGCGCGCCGCTCCTCGTTTTTTCAAAGGATCAGAAGGTCGCGGTTTGGGCAAGTTCCATCGACCGGTCGTGGAATAATTTCGCATCCAAACCGCTCTATGCTCCGCTCATGAGGTCAATTCTGAACGCGTTAGCGCAAAAAACACGCGAGAGCCGGGACCTCGGGCTCTGGGTCGGCGAAGTATATCAAAAGGAATTTACTAATCCGGTGCCTCAAAATTCCCTCATTTTCGAAAATTCCAGAGGCGAACGAATTCCCTTGACCCTCAATGATC
>JANLTE010000348.1:0-6357 GCA_031362785.1 Elusimicrobiota bacterium | reverse complement strand
CTCACCTCCGAGGGAAAGCCCTTGCAGGGTATCGTTGTCAGAGTCACAGACAAAAAAGGAAAGGAGTATGCCGGTTTCGTGGAAGGCGTCAGCAACTCATCGGGAGTTTACAAGGTGCGGTTCTCACGGCCCATCATTTGGAAACGCGTCGATATCGACGCGTTTTTAAGTTTTGAGTCGGGTTGGCGCGCTCTCGGTAAAAAAACGAAGTTCCGGCTCTACTTCAACCGCCGCAGCGGCGACCTGGTCTTCACGCCTGAATTCAGCGTTCTCGTTTTGGAAAATGAAGCAGAGCTTAAGAAAGCTTCACCTTGGATCAAGCCGCCCGCAAACAAAAATCCCTCAGGTTCCGCGCCAGGTTCCGCACCTTCAGGCGCCCCGCCGCCAAAATCCGACGATCCCTTCGCTGATTTCGACCTCTAGAAGTTGAACGCGGGCCCAGCCGCCACGCATTTTGTTACAATGTGAGCGAATGCGAGACTCAACTCCGCGTCCTTCATCGATCCTCCAGCCGCTCCACGACTGGTACCAGAATGCTAAGCGCGATTTGCCCTGGCGTAAAAATCCGACGCCCTACGGCGTGTGGGTTTCAGAGATCATGCTCCAACAGACCCAAGTGCGCACGGTCCTCCCTTACTACGAAAAATTTCTGAAGCGCTTCCCCGATTTTAAAATGCTGGCCGCCGCGCCGGAATCCGAAGTCCTCGCACAATGGTCGGGTCTCGGCTATTACTCCAGGGCGCGCAACATGCACAAATGCGCGCAGATCATCGTCGACCGCTTCGGCGGGAAATTTCCGCGGGGGCTCGAAGAGGTGAAAAAACTCCCCGGAATCGGACCTTACACGGCGGGGGCGATCCTTTCCATTGCGTTCAATTTGCCGCACCCGATTTTGGATGGAAACGTGCGGCGCATATTGAGCCGGATTTTTCTTGAAGCCAATTTGGCGGAGCTCTGGACGCTTTCGGAAAAAATTATATCCGAGGCGTCCTCTAAAAAGCTTTTGCCGTCCGATGTGAACCAGTCGTTAATGGAGTTGGGCGCCCTGGTTTGTCTGAGCTCGAACCCGTCCTGCCATCAGTGTCCAGTGCGAAAAAATTGCCTCGCCCGCCAAAAGGGCCTGCAGGGATCCTATCCGCCCGCGAAAAAGAAGCAGGATGTGGTTGAAAGGAGGTTTGCGCTTTATTTAGTTGCCGATCAAACCGATCAGAAGAAATTTCTAATTTGTCAGAGGGGATCAAACGAGCGCTGGTTCAATAACATGTGGGAGTTTCCGATGGTTGAAATCCCGTCGAAAGATCATAAAAAAGAGCCCATTCGCCCAGGACTTAAATCGCTGTCTCAAAACTGGGGTCTTAAAGTGAAGGCCTCTCGAAGCCTGGGTTTTTTTTCGCACACGATCACGCATCATCGGCTTCAGGTTGAGGTTTTTGAGGCTCGGCTATTAAGCGCTCCTCCCGCTATCGAGGCGCGTTGCCAGTGGATCGTTCCGGCGGATCTTTCCAGATTTTCCGCTTCGTCCCTCCTCAGAAAAGCGCTTGCCCTCCTAAATTAGATTTTGTAGATTAATCGTTCATGAACACGATTTTGACGTTTTCGGGTTTGCTGTTCGTATTTCTGGGGTTGGCCTACATGTATCGGCCCAGCTGGATTCTCACCATTAATAAATTCGCGAGGGAAAGAATATTTTGCGATGCCCGTGTGATTTTAGAGCGGCGGCAGAAAGGCCTTTTGTTCCTGCTCTGTTCCGTCCTTTTGTTTTACTGGAGCTATTCCCGCGCGCTTTACAGCCCCACTCGGATCATGGATTATTTTGTTTCCACCGACCGCATGTTCTATCAGGCCAGAAATAATTTTAGGGTGGGAGAATATGGCAAAGCGGATAGGGCTTGTCTAAAAATTCTGAGCCGGGAACCTGAAAATTCCGAAGCTCTTTATCTCCTCGCGGCTTCCAGGTACCTGTCGGGTGATAAATCCGGCGCCGAGGAGGTTTGGTCGAAAGCGGAATTGGTTCGCGCGATGACTCCCATGGCTCAGCAGTTCAGGGACGTATGTCTGCGGTTTAAGCGTCCCACGACTTTATGAAACCTATTCTTAACGCGGCCCGCGAAGTTTTTTCCTGGGCGAAATCGCAAATTCCGTCCGGCGCTGAGCTGGAAATTTTCATGTCCGAAGGGCGAGGGCGGAGCGTGGTCTGGTCCGAAGAAAAGTGCGAGGACACAAACCAGGCCGATGGCGGAGGGGTCGGCGTCCGCGTTATTTTGCCGGGCGGCCGGCAGGGGTTCGCGTTTACGACCCGCCTCGATAAGGAAGGCGTTGAGAAAACGGCGCTCCGCGCAGTCCAGGTCGCGAAGTTCGTTCCAGAAGACCCTTATCGCAAATTTGCGCAGAGACGCGAGCATCCCGCGGCCAATGGCAACACCCTCGTTGACGAATCGGCGTTCGGGCAGAGCGTGACCGCGATCCAGGAAAGGCTGAAGGCGGGCGAAGGCCGGATCCTCAAAAAATATCCTTTTATCAAGTCGATCTTGAGAGCTGGTTTTTCCGAAGGGACGTCGGAAACCGCCATCGTGAGTTCAAGCGGCATTGAGGAAAGCTATTCCAGCACTCACTCAGGGTTGGGCGTTTCCTGTCTTTCGGAAAAAGACGGCGAGCGCCAGGAAGGCGGGTTTGGCTTGTCGGTCCGTTTTGGAAAAGACCTCGACTGGGAAAAGATTTTTGAAACTTCGGCTCAGAGGACTTTGGCGCTCCTGGGAGGAAAACCGATCCCTTCGGGAAAAATTCCCGTCGTGTTTGACCCAACGGTGGCCTGCGACTTTTTATCTTTAATATCCGGAGCGGTTTGCGCCGATAGCGTGCAGAAAGGGAAATCTTTTTTCGCCGGTAAATTGAACCAAACGGTCGCCTCCGGCACCGTTACGGTGGTTGACGATGGAACGCTTCCAAACGGTTTGGCCACGGCTCCCGTGGACGATGAGGGGATTCCGACTCAAAAGACCGCGGTGATATCCAACGGAACGCTTTCTCATTTTCTCTACGACACTTACGCTTCACTGAAAGATAAAACCGCTTCAACGGGTAACGCTTCGAGGGCCGGTTTCAAAAGTTCTCCCGGGAGCGGCACTTCCAATTTTTATTTTGCGGCGGGAAAAATCCCGCGCGGGAAGATTTTGAAGGAAACGAAGGGGCTCTACTTGTATGACGTCATGGGGCTCCACATGGCCGATCCCATTTCAGGAGATTTCTCGGTTGGCGCGATTGGGACCTGGATTGAAAATGGGGAATTTAAGTCAGGGGTGCGCGGCATTACGCTCGCGGGAAATTTGCTCGGCTTGCTGAAAAATATTGACGCAGTGGGAGATGATTTGCAGTTTTTCGGATCGCTCGGCAGCCCGACGATCCGCGTGTCCGAGATGACGGCCAGCGGCGCATGATACGGGGGTCGACTCGGACCGTCGGGATTTTCGGCGATAAAATAACCTACACGCTTTCTCCCAAAATGCATAACTTCGCTTTTTCGAAGCTCGGGTTAGATTATGTTTATGTTCCGTTCCAGGTGCGGCCCGATCAGCTCGCGGGCGCCGTGAACGCGATCCGCAGCTTGAACATCGTGGGCGTCAACGTCACTATTCCGCACAAGCAGGCCGTGATTCCATTTTTAGATCAGCTTTCACCGATCGCGAAAAAAATCGGGGCGGTGAACACTATCGTCAACAATGACGGCAAGCTTCTGGGCGACAACACAGACGCGCCGGGATTCCTTGAATCGCTGAGAGAAGATGGGCATGTGGACCCCAAAAAAAAGCGCGTGGTTTTGATCGGTTCGGGCGGAACGGCCCGAGCGATGGCTATTTCGCTCACGGCCGCCGGAGTTTCGAAGCTCGTAATCGTGAACCGGACTTATGAAAAGGCGAAACAGTTGACCCATCTCGTGGAGAAGTTAGGAGCGAAACTGGAGTGTTACGCGGTGAAGTTATCGGAAGATAATTTAAAAGAAGAGCTTTCGGACTGTGACCTTCTGGTCAATGCCACGCCGTCCGGAGCGGATGTCATGCCGTCCAATTCCCATCGGTTTCTATCGCCCAATTTATTCGTGTTCGACGCGGTCTACGCAAAAAACACGTCCCTGGTCGCGGCGGCAAAAATAGCCGGGGTTCCGGCTTTAGGCGGGCTTGGCATGTTGATCCGGCAAGGCGCGCTATCTTTTTCGTTTTGGACCGGGCAAAAGCCGCCCGTTGAGCTGATGCGCGAAGCGCTGGAGGCTGGAGCGTGATCGCGCCGGAATTGCTGCGGATACTGGCATGTCCCGCCTGCCCGAGCCGCCCTCCCGTTAAGCTCGACGATAAATTTGGCAAGTTGGTTTGCTCGTCCTGTGGCAGGAAGTATCCGATTAAAGACGGAATTCCAATAATGCTCGTGGAAGAAGCGGAGAAATAAATGGGTGACACTTTCGGAAAACTTTTTCGCGTAACGACTTTTGGCGAGTCTCACGGGCCGGCGATGGGCGTCGTCATCGAGGGCTGTCCTCCGTTAGTTTCACTGGACTTTAAGGAAGAAAAAATTTCGCTGCGGCTCGGTTCGGGGAAGCAAAATAAGGTTACCGTCATCACGAGCGCCGCGATCCAAAAAGAGCTCAATCGCCGGCGTCCGGGACAAACCGGGATCACGACGCCCAGGAACGAGGCGGATGTCTGCTGCATTTTATCGGGCATTTTCGAAGGTAAAACGACCGGCGCTCCGATTTGCGCCGTATCTTGGAATTCCGACGTCCGCTCTCAGGATTACGATGTTTTTAAGTTCGTGGACCGTCCGGGCCATGCGGGGTATACTTATCGCGAGAAGTACGGCATATATGATTACCGCGGCGGCGGCCGGTCGTCTTACCGCGAGACTTGGGGCCGGGTCGCGGCCGGAGCCATCGCTAAGAAAATTTTGCGCGACGAGTTTGAAACGGAAATTGTCGCCTATGTTCAGCAAGTGGGCCCTATCAAGGCAAAAATCAACCCTGATGAGGTAACCCTGCGCGCCGTTGAAGCCCATGAAACGCGCTGTCCCGATAAGGCGGCGGCCGCGAAAATGAAAGCTCTCATCGAGAAGGCGCAGAGGGAGGGCGACTCTCTGGGCGGCATTATCGGAGTCGTGGCTCGGAACATGCTAGTCGGCCTCGGCGAACCCGTGTTCGATAAGTTAGACGCGGATCTTTTCAAAGCTTTGAAATCCATTCATGCCACGAAATCGGTCGAGATCGGTTATGGTTCGGAAGTCGCTGAGCTTAAGGGATCCGAACATAACGACCCCTTTGTGTTCCGCGGGGGTAAAGTGGAGCCCGCGTCCAACAAAGCCGGCGGCGTTTTGGGCGGTATTTCCACCGGCGAAAATTTACATTTGCGCGTCGCTTTTAAGCCGACGGCCACCATCCGCAAAGCTCAGAAAACAGTTTCCATTAAAGGCAAAACGACCGAGTTAAAAGGGGCTGGGCGCCACGACCCCTGCGTCCTCCCGCGAGCCGTTCCCACCGTTGAAGCCATGACCGCTTTGGTGCTAGTCGATCATTTCCTCCGTGACCGCGCCCAGTGCGGGCCCACCAAATAGCACTGACTTTTCAATCAGTAGTTACATTTATTTACAATAAGACTTGAAAAATTACAAATTCCTGCTATACTTGGGGCATCATGGAAACCCCAATTGACTCCTTAAGTAGTACCCCGGCGCCTCGGGTACCTGTGCCAGAACCTCCTAAGGCCAGTATTCGGCAGCCCAAATCCACTGATTTCCTGGCCCTATCCCGCGAAGACAAGAGCAAAAAGAGGATTAATGAGCTTGAAGCTCTTAAGGACTCTATCTTGGACATGATGGTCAACGATCTGAAGGATCCTTTAACCGTTATTCAAGGCAACATATCGTATTTGCTCGATGAAGTTCACGACATCGAGAGTCTGGCGCCCGCAAAAGTGGAGCAAGTCCTCCGCACCTGCCTGTCGAACTGTCGGAAACAGATGAACCTGATCAAAGACCTTCAGGATGTGAGCCAGTTCAATCAGGAAAAGTATCCGCTTCAGAAGAGTCGCGCGTACTTTCCAAAGTTGGTTGACGATTGTCTTGAGGCTTTGGCCCCTGCCATTCGCAAGCAGGAGGTCTCGATCAAAAAAATTTATCATGCCCAGGTTCCGCTGGTTTCGGTGGATGAAGGGGTGATCCGCCGGGTCCTGGTCAACCTCATTACCAACGCGCTCAAGTTTTCGCACCCTGCGACGCGGGTCAGAGTCAGCGCGGGCCTGAGCCTGGCTGAAGTGATCGTCGCCGTGCGTGACGAGGGACAAGGCATTCCCGCCGGGGAACTGGAAAAGCTGTTCAAGC
>JANLTE010000322.1:0-2444 GCA_031362785.1 Elusimicrobiota bacterium | reverse complement strand
GCCCCTCATGCGCCGGTTCGGTTTAAGCGGCACTTCCCGCGCCTCGTTTTATCTCTACAACACCAAAGAGGAGGTCGATCCGTTCATCAAGTCGCTTGCCCGCGCTAAAATGCTCTTCGACTCCTGCGCGCCTTCCACGATTTCTGCCAAGAAAATGCCCGATGTTCCGAAGAGTTCTTCGAAGCCTCCCGCGCCAAATAGCCGCTAACTCAATTTCCGCTATGGACATTGCAGACGAACTTTACCGAGAACTGATTTTAGATCACTATAAGAGCCCGCGCCACAGCGGGAAGCTGGAACACCCTGATGTTGTCCAGCCCGGAGCCAACCCTCTCTGCGGTGATGAACTTGAGCTTTCGCTTGTAATTAAGGAAGGAAAATTACAAGATATCAAATTCACGGGCCACGGCTGCTCCATTTCCCAGGCTTCAGCAAGCATGATGACGGACGCCGTTTATCAAAAGAATATTTCAGACGCGCAAAAGTTAATTGCCGATTTCAAAGCCATGATGCTGGAAAACAAACCCGTCGATACCCTCCCCGAGGAATTGGAGGACGCAAAGTCTCTTGAAGGCGTTAAAAAATATCCCGTCCGCATCAAATGCGCAGTGCTAGCCTGGAACACGCTGCTCGAAGCTTTAAAGAGAACCGCATAATTTCTGATGCGGAAATATTTAATTCAAGCCGTTAATATCGAAAGGAAAACATCATGATGCCCGTGACGAAAGAACAAGTGTTGGAAGCGCTGAAAAACGTTCAGGACCCTGATTTACATACCGACATCGTGCGACTCGGATTCGTTCAGGACGTTAAAATCTGCGAAGGTTCCGTCGCGTTCGAAATCAAGCTGACCACCCCTGCCTGTCCCGTGAAAGAAAAAATGCAAAAAGAAGCGGAAGTCGCCGTGCGGGCGCTTCCCGGAGTTGAAAACGTCACCGTTAAAATGACGGCGGAAGTAAAATCCAATTTAAGTCCAAGCAAAGAAGCGCTGAAAGGCGTTAAAAACATCATCGCCATCGGTAGCGGCAAGGGCGGAGTGGGGAAATCCACTGTTTCGGCTAATATGGCCTGCGCGTTCGCGATGGAAGGCGCCAAAGTAGGGTTGCTGGACGCCGATATCTACGGGCCCTCCATTCCGATCATGATGGGAAAACCCGGCGAGACCACGATCCGAGAAGATTTAATTCAGCCCAAAGTCGCTCATGGCGTAAAATTTATGTCGATGGGATTTTTTGCGCAAGGGGACCAGCCGCTCATCTGGCGCGGGCCCATGGCGCACCGCGCGCTCGAGCAATGTTTGGTCGACGTCCAGTGGGGCGATTTGGACTATCTTTTCGTCGATTTGCCTCCCGGCACGGGCGATGTTCATTTAACGCTCGTTCAAACGGTGCAGTTAACGGGCGCCGTTATCGTTTCGACCCCGCAGGATGTGGGGCTCACAATTTCCATGAAGACTCTGCGCATGCTGCAACAGACCAATGTTAAAATGCTCGGCATCATTGAAAACATGAGTTATCATAAATGCCAGAACTGCGGGTCGCGCGAAGAAATATTCGGTCACGGCGGCGCCAAGACCGCGAGCGAAAAACTGGAGATTCCGTTTTTGGGTGAGATCCCGCTCGATATCGCCGTGCGCCTTCAATCCGATCGGGGGACGCCTCTGGTCGTTTCCAACCCCGATTCGCCATCGGCCAAGATTTACCGGGACATCGCTCGGGCGCTCGCAGCGCAAATCAGCATTGCGAGTTACAGCGCGCCCAAGCTTGAAATCGTTGAAACTTCCTAATGATTGCTTCCGTTCAGCCGAGCGGTCTCAAAAAAATCGGAACCCGTGAATTTGAAATTCGCTGGTCGGATGACCATACGAGCTTGTATGGTTTCCGCTACCTCAGGCAGAACTGCCAATGCGCGCTCTGCGTCGATGAGTGGTCGGGGCAGCCGGTCCTGGTGCGCGAGTCGGTATCCAAGGACTTGGAGGGGTTGAGCGTCAACTTGGTCGGCCAGTACGCGCTTCAATTCGGTTTCTCAGACGGCCACAGCACGGGCATATACACTTTTTCGCATCTTCGCAAAGTCTGCCCCTGCGATACCTGCAAGGGGCGAGCCGCTGATCCGCAAGATAAAAAATTTCTCGATAAATCCGATACTCGAACACGATCCTAAGGAGTCAATTATGTGGACTGAAACCGACGTGAAGGAAAAATTAAAAGAAGTGATGGATCCCGAGATCAACTACAACATCGTGGATCTGGGCCTGATTTATGGCGCGGCGGTGGAGGGGGAAACGGTGACGGTTCAAATGACGCTCACCTCGCCCATGTGCCCGCTCGGACCGCAAATTATGTCGGCGGTCCATTCCAAACTTCTAACGCTCCCTATGGTGAAAGACGTAAAGGTTAACCTGGTCTGGAGCCCGCCCTGGAACCCTCGAACCATGGCTTCCG
>JANLTE010000269.1:0-11937 GCA_031362785.1 Elusimicrobiota bacterium | reverse complement strand
CGTGATGCCGCTTTTGTGGGTCATCCTCAGTTTTTCCATGAGCTACCCGCTCTTCGGCGATTGGGGGCAGATCAGCGGTTTTGCGGAATACTATAATGCGATCATGCAGTCGCGCGCGATCCCGCAGCTCATGCCGGCGCTTCAATCGTATTGGATGGCGATCCATGTGCCGACCATGTTTGTTTCCTATTCGGCTTTCGCGATTGCGTTCGCGATCGGGCTGGTTTATTTGCTTCAGGAAAGACAATTGAAGTCCAAGCATCCATCTGAGTTTTCGGGCTCGCTGCCCGCGCTCGAGCCATTGGACACGATGGTGTACCGGCTCATCGGGTGGGGCTTTCCGATTTTAACGCTCGGAATTATTCTAGGTGCGCGCTGGGCTTACGACGCTTGGGGCCGCTATTGGGGCTGGGACGCCAAGGAGACCTGGGCTTTAATTACCTGGTTCACTTACGCGATTTACCTCCACATGAGACTCGTCATGAGTTGGCGAGGGCGCAAGACGATCCTCCTATCCATATTTGCGTTCGGCGTCGTGATATTCACTTATGTCGGCGTTAATTACCTTTCGCAGCTCCACGGGTTTTTATCCGGGAAAGGATCTTAGGCGCAAATATTCTAAGGTATAAGAAAAAATGCTGATCGTTGGAATTTCGCACAAAACTGCGCCGATTCAATTCAGGGAAAAGCTCGCCTTTTCTCCGGAGCAGCTTAAACGCGTTTTTGTCGAAGCCAAAAATACCGCAGGCATCTCCGAGCTGGCCATACTCTCCACCTGCAACCGCACCGAAATTTACTCCGCTGAAGACGATGTTGAACGCATGAAAAATTGGTGCTTTAAATTTTTCCGCAGCCAAATCAATAGCGAGGATTTAGAAAAATTTCTCTATGTGAAATCGGATCAAGCCGTCGTTGAACATCTTTTTAAGGTTACCGCAGGTCTCGATTCGATGGTTTTAGGCGAAAACGAGATATTGAAACAAGTGAAAGACGCTTATCACCTGGCGCACGAAAACGGGGTCACCGGAAAAATTTTGAACGTGCTTTTTCAACGCGCGCTCTACACGGGTAAGTTTGTGCGAACGCATACGGGTCTTGGACACGGCGGCCTGTCGGTTGGGAGCGTGGCGGTGTCGTTAGCTGAAAAAATTTTCGGGAGCCTGCATGAAAGCTCCGTATTAATTTTTGGCGCAGGGAAAATGGCCGAAGTTTCCGCGCGCTACCTTCTTGGCCGGAGCGTTAAGGAATTATGGGTTGCGAACCGCACGTTTGAAAACGCGAAAGAACTCGCCGACAAATTTAATGGTCGAGCGTTTACTTTAGAGGAGGGTCTTAACTTGCTGGTTCGCGCGGACGTCGTTATTACCTCCATGGCTTCCCCAACGCTCATTTTAACCGACGCTTTAATCCGGCGGGCCATGAAGGAGCGCCAAAATCGCTCGCTCTTCTTAATCGACATCGCGGTTCCGCGGAACATTGACTCTGATACCCATCAATTGGACAATGTTTATCTATACAATATCGACGATTTACAGGCGTTGGTGGGAGAGAACCTGAAGGGGCGGCAGGGGGAAATTGACAAAGCGCAACAGGTCGTTCAGCAGAAAGCGGCTGAATTCGCGGATTGGCTGAATTCTTTGAAGATGGGGCACGAGAAAAGTCTCAAGCACAATTGTGATTTCCTGCGGGAAACGAAAGCGGGTTAATTGAAAATGTCATTAAAGATCGGCACTCGGGGGTCACTCCTGGCCCTCGCGCAGACTGGGTTCGTCGCGAAAAGCATCCAAAAGGAATTTCCAAAACTTGAAGTTCAGGTTCAAATTATCAAAACAACCGGCGACAAAATAATGGATGCGCCGCTTTCGCGGATTGGCTCAAAAGGTCTTTTTACGAAAGAGCTTGAGGACGCGCTTTCATGCCGCGCGATCGATCTCGCGGTCCATTCGCTCAAAGATTTACCGTCGGATCTGCCAGAGGGGTTAACCATCGGGGCGATCCTGAAGCGCGCCGATTCGCGCGATTGCCTGGTCAGCGTTCAACGCTGGAATTTAAAGACGCTGCCGCGGGGCGCGAAAGTAGGAACGAGCTCTCTGAGGCGGCAGGCGCAGCTTCTCGCGTTGCGTCCCGACCTGAAGGTGGAGAATCTGCGGGGTAATTTAGACACCCGCGTCCGCAAACTGCGCGAGGGCCTCGCTGACGCAATCGTGATTGCTTCGGCCGGGATCACCCGCTTAGGCGACCCTGCGCTATTGAAAGGGCTTCATCTTTTTAAGATTCCCTGCGCTCAAATGCTTCCCGCTGCGGGACAGGGGGCGTTGGCGATCGAAATTCGAAAGAACGATCGCAGAGTCTTGAGCGCGATTCGTTTTTTGAACCATGGCGCTACGGAAAATCAAATGCTGTGCGAGCGAGCGTTTTTAAAGACTCTCAAGGGCGGTTGCCAAATCCCAATAGGGATTTATAGCCGCATGAAAGGGTCAAGAATTTTTCTGGATGGAATCATTTCGTCAGTAACCGGAGGTCAATCGGTTCGAAGTAAATTGTCGGGGCCGGTGAAAAATTCAGAAAAGTTGGGGAAAATTTTGGCGGAAAGGCTTTTACAAAGCGGAGGGCGCGCAATTCTTGAAGCGATTCGATATTAAAGAAAAGGTTGTCTTGATCACGGGCGCGTCGTTTGGAATCGGCCGCGAAACGGCGAAACATTTCGCGAATGAAGGGGCTAAGGTCGCGCTGGTTGCCCGCAGCCAAAAAGAATTGGATGAAACCGCGCGCGAAATTCGCGCTTCCGGCGGTAGCGCGGAGTCTTTTCCGTACGATCTGTCAAAAATTGAGGGTATCCCAAAATTGGCGCAGCAGGTAAAATCGAAATTAGGTCCCGTTGATGTCTTAGTTAACAACGCGGGTTACGCGGTGACGGGCTTGGTGGAAGATTGTCCGATTGAGCAGTATCGAAAAAATTTTGAAGTGAATTTTTACGCGCCGTTAGCGCTCATTCAAGCGATTCTTCCCGATATGAAGCAAAAAGGTGAGGGTCAGATTATTAATGTTTCGTCCGGAGTGGGTCGGCGCGCGCTGCCGGGAGTTTCTTCCTATTGCGCGACGAAGTTCGCTCTGTGCGGGTTGACGGAAAGTTTGCGGCTCGAGGTGAAGCGGTACGGCATCGATGTGCTCGTTATTTTCCCGGGCCGCGTAGAGTCCAAATTTCACGAGCGCATCGAGTCGTACGGAAAGTTAAACCGGAAGCTGCCTCCGATCTCCATGAAACCGGCTGAGGAAGTGGGGAAGTTCATTTTACGCGCGTCAAAAAACCGCAAACGGTCTGCCACGGTTTTTGGCCCCGGAATGATCGGATACCATTTGAATTACTGGGCGCCCAAGCTGGTCGATCATTTGTTGACGAAGAGGTTTCCCGTTTAATGGCATTTCCTTCAATACGCGCGCGCCGTCTCAGAAAGAATCCGGCCCTTCGCAAATGGGTTCGGGAAAATGAGCTTTCGCCCGCAGATTTCGTGCTGCCGCTATTTGTTCGGCCGGGAAAAAATGTACGCCGAGCAATCAGCTCGATGCCCGGGCAGTATCAGTTTTCAATTGATTTGATCGTTAAAGAATCGAAGGAAGCGTATCGTTTTGGAATTCCCGCGGTGATCCTGTTCGGTATCCCGAGCCGCAAAGATGACCGCGGTTCAGAGGCGTACGACCGGGACGGCATCGTTCAGCGAACGATCCGCGAGATTAAATCTAAAGTCCCTGAGATGATTGTGATCGCCGATTGCTGCTTCTGCGAGTACACGAGCCACGGCCATTGCGGCATTATAAAGGGAAATAAAGGCGATCTAGATAACGACGCGACGCTCGAAGTTTTGGCAAAAGCCGCGGCCGCCCAGGCCGAAGCGGGGGCCGATGTGATAGCGCCGTCCGGCATGGTGGACGGGATGGTCAAAACCATCCGCGCCGCGCTCGATCAACATGGATTTTCCGATAGAATTATTCTATCCTATGCGGCGAAATACGCGTCCAGTTTCTATGCCCCGTTTCGCGAGGCCGCGCAGGGCGCGCCGCAGTTCGGCGATCGTAAAACATATCAAATGGATGTCGCGAACGCGCGCGAAGCCATGAAAGAAGTTGCGCTGGATATCAAGGAAGGCGCCGATGTCGTCATGGTGAAGCCGGCCCTTTCCTATTTGGACATTATCGCTAAAGTGAAGGAAAGGTTTGAAGTTCCCGTCGCGGCTTACAATGTTTCGGGAGAGTACAGCATGGTTAAGGCGGCGGGGCGCAACGGTTGGATTGACGAAAAAAAGGTGGCGCTCGAAATTCTGACTTCCATTAAGCGCGCCGGAGCGGATTTTATTTTAACTTATCACGCCAAGGAATTGGCGAAACAATGGTGAAAGGACACGAACATGAAAAAGCAGAAAGCGAAACAGTTTAAAAAATTTACGGCTCCGGTGACGGTGGCCGTGGTGGGAGCGGGCGCCGTGGGTCAGGAAATGATTCGGATCCTGGAGCAAAGGAAATTTCCTTATAAGGAACTCCGCGTTTTGGCGCGCAGCGCGAGGACGCTCACAGTAGACGGTAAATCATATCAGGTTCGGGAAACGGTTCCCGGGGCCTTTGACGGGGTGCAAATCGCTCTTTTTGCCGGAACCGAAGGCGAAAAAGGCGCGGCGGTTACATTTGGTCCCGAGGCCCTCAAGCGCGGCGCGGTCATCATCGACAACGGTTCCGATTACCGGATGGACCCTAAAGTACCGCTCGTCATTCCTGAAATCAACGGTAAAGACGTTGAGTGGCATAATGGGATTATCTCAAACCCCAATTGCACGACGGCTGTCATGCTGATGGCTGTGGCGCCGATTTATAAAAAGTACGGCGTTAAAAAAATTATAGTTTCAACCTATCAAGCGGTTTCCGGCGCAGGCGCCAAGGGCGTGACGGACCTGCGCGCCCAGGCCGAAGAGTATTTGCGGACCGGAGAGGTAAAGGACGTCGGAGGATTCCCCGCGCCCATCGCGTTCAACGTGCTCGCCAACAACTGGAAAATCGAAGACGACGGATACTCGAACGAAGAATTGAAAGTGATCATGGAAACCAAAAAAATTCTAAACGACTCGAAGATTCAAGTCGTTCCCACAACAGTGCGCGTCCCCGTTTTTAACGCGCATTCGGAATCCATCTATATCGAGTCCGGTAAAAAGCTTTCAGTGAGCGACATTAGGAAACTTCTAAAAAAATCTCCGGGCGTTCGGCTGATGGACGATGCGACCGCTTCAAACGGCAACGGCTGTCCCATGCCGTTAACGGTTAGCGGGCAAGACGATGTTTTTGTCGGGCGAATCCGCAAAGACCTAAATAACCCTAAAGCGATCGCGCTGTGGTCGGTGGGGGACAACCTGCGAAAGGGCGCGGCATTAAACGCGGTCCAAATCGCGGAGTGCCTGATCGAAAAGTGACCCACTGCTCGTGACCCTGTTTTTTCTGCTTCCGGCCTATAACGAAGCGGAAAACATACCGGCGCTGTTCGGTAAGATCAGCGCCTTCACAAAATCAACCTCCCTTCCCTGCAAAATTATTCTGGTGGATGACGGCTCAGCCGATAATACTTCCGCTGCGGCGCTAAACGCCAAGATGGATTTGAACCTGATGGTTATTAATCATCCCAAAAACCGCGGCCTCGCAGAGGCGCTTCGCACCGGCTTTAAAAAAATCCTGTCGATTGCCCAATCTCAAGATTATGTGGTTATTATGGATGCGGACAACAGTCACGACCCCAAACTGGTATCCGATATGTTGACGCAACTATCAACCTCCTGCGATGGCGTCATTGCTTCCCGTTACTTAAGCGGAAGCCATGAAACGGGATTGAGTCCGATGCGAAAATTTTTAAGTTATTGCTGTAATTTTTTATTGAGAATCCTATTCCCGATTAAAGGCGTGACCGACTATACGAGCGGATACCGGCTCTTTAAGGTAGCCCGGCTTGAAACGCTGGGCAAGGAAACCTCGCAGAAGTTTTTTGAGGCGAAAGGATTCGTTTGCACGAGCGAACTGTTGATCAACCTCGTGAGATCCGGATCTTCATTCTCCGAAGTCCCTTTAATATTGCGCTACGACCTTAAAAAAGGACAAAGCAAAATGCGCGTTACCCGAACGACTCTGGATTATTTGAATTTATTTATGCGAAGGAGAGGCTAGTTCAGCAGTTTGGGGGGCGCTGCGCCGTGTTTAGCGGCTTCCATCTGAAAACGCAGTAAAAATAATAGTTTCTCGGACCGCTTCACGACGTCGAGTTCTTCTAAGATCATCTGCTTTTCGGGAGACGAGAAGTTGAGCGCCGCTGCCGTAAAATCACAAAGCGCGCCCAAAGGCAGCGATCCTTCGCCGATGTTCTGGAGGACTGGAAATCCTTCCGGCGCGGTAGATCGATCGTCTTTTTTGGTTCTTGAAATTAAATTTGCAAGATCAAGAATTTCTTTTTCCAACGACACTAACACGGTTGACGAGGTTTGCGAGCACTTATCCTCCAGGATCTCAATCTGGGCCTTGCGGTACGGTTTACTCTCAACGATTTTTCGAATCTTAATTCTCTTTAAGCCTAAAAGAACCAGGTTGAAGCGCCCGTCGTGCAGCCGCTCGTCCATCATAATTTGTCCGACGCCGGCAACGCTGTAAGTTTCCTGATTCGACAATAGATTTTTTTCCCAGCCCGGCTTCATATGCCCCATGACGATCAGCCGGTCGCTCATGAGAGCCGTTTCGGTCATTATTTTGTACCGTTCTTCAAAAATGTGGAGCGGCATGGGCTCACCGGGCAATAGCACTACTTCGGGCAAAGGGAAAAATGGAACCTCCTCCGGAACTTTAAACGAGTCATCGAGAAAGGGTGAGAAAACCTGGTTCATAAGAGTTTACATTTTATATAATTTATAGGCGCGTCAGATCAGTTAACGTGAAAAACCCATAGAGATTTTTTCCGAATGAATTTTGAGCGGTGAAATTGTTTACTAAACGATACAGAGGGAATGGTTTAAAGGTATAAAAAGTGGCTGAGGTAACATTAAAAAAAGTTTGGAAGCGTTACGATAACCACGCCGTGGTGAAGGGGGTGGATTTGGAAATCCCCGATCGCGAGTTCTTTGTGCTCGTGGGGCCTTCCGGTTGCGGTAAATCAACGACGCTTCGCATGATCGCGGGGCTTGAAGAATCATCTGACGGCGAAATTTGGATTGGCGGGCGCAAAGTCAATGATGTTTTGCCCAAAGACCGCGACATCGCCATGGTGTTTCAAAATTACGCCCTTTACCCTCACATGACCGCTTACGAAAACATGGCATTCGGGCTTAAGCTCCGTGGCTATTCCAAAAAAGAAATCGAGTCCCGCGTAAAAGACGCGGCAGAAATTTTAAATATGAGCGACTTGCTTGCGAGAAAGCCCAAAGAGCTTTCCGGCGGGCAAAGGCAACGGGTGGCGGTGGGCCGCGCCATCGTTCGCAAACCTAAAGTTTTTTTATTCGATGAACCCTTAAGCAACCTGGATGCCAAGCTCCGCGTCCAGATGCGTACCGAAATTTCCAAACTGCACGACCGGCTTCAGACCACAATGATTTATGTGACGCATGATCAGGTGGAGGCCATGACGATGGGCGACCGTATTTGCGTGATGAAAGACGGGATTATCCAGCAGATCGCGCCGCCGATTGAACTCTATAACCGCCCCCGAACTCAATTTGTAGCCAGTTTCATTGGATCTCCACCCATGAATTTTATCGAGATGATTTTAGAAGAGCGGCAGGGTAAAGAGAAGGGCCTTTGGATGAAGGAATTAAGTTCAAATGGCGGCGGGCTCCAGCTTAAACTTGTTGCCGAGATGGAGGAAAGAGTTCAGAGCTATAAAGGGAAAAAGATTATTTTCGGAATCCGGCCGCAGGATATCTATGACCGTTTATTTTATGCCGGTAAAGTTTTAGAAGGTTCCTGGACCAAGGCCACTGTTGAAGTGGTTGAGCCCATGGGCCCGGAGAAATATCTTTATTTAACAACCGGAAAGAATAGCTTCGTTGCGCGGGTTGAGCCTCAAAATTCAGCCGAGGTCCGCCAGAAAATTGATTTAGTCTTCAACATGCAGCAGGTTCATCTCTTCGACCCAGAAACATTGCAGTCCGTCCTTTAACCCTTAAATAACCCCTTAAACCCAAAGCGATTTATTATCGGCCCTGATGGTTTCTTCGCGGCTCCGTCCCAGAGAAACGAACCCGATTTTAGTGTCGATGGTCTTTTCCAGGAACTGAATGTACTTCCTGGCGTTGACCGGCAGGTCGGTCAGCTTGCGCGCCGATTTCGATATTTCTCCAAATCCGGCAACCTCTTTATAAACGGGCGTACACTCTGCGAGCACTTTGCTGCTATTCGGAAAATCCTTATAAATTTTCCCATTATGCTCATAAGCGACGCACACTTTGATCTTGTCAATGCCGGCGAGGACGTCCAGCTTCGTCAACGCGAGGCGGTTCATGCCGTTAACGGATATAGCGCGGCGCACCACGGGCGCGTCAAACCAGCCGCAGCGCCTCGGGCGCCCGGTCGTGGCGCCATATTCCTTGCCTACTTCGCGCAGCCGCTCTCCCACCGCATCGTTTAATTCCGTCGGGAAAGGCCCCTCCCCCACGCGCGTGGTGTAGGCCTTCACGATCCCCATCACCGAACCTACTTTTGAAGGACCAACTCCGCAGCCCGACCCTACGGACCCTGCGATGGGGTTGGACGAAGTGACGAACGGGTACGTGCCGAAATCGATGTCGAGCATCGTCCCCTGGGCGCTTTCAAAAATAACCTTTTTCTTTTGGTTTAGCGCTTTGTTCAGCAATAAAGAAGCGTCGCAGGCAATTTCTTTTAAGAAGGGCCGCAATTTTTTCGCTTGCGATAAAATTTCCACCTTTATTTTTTTGATCGCATCGTTTCCGCCCAGGCGTTCCTTTTTGAGGTGCAGGTTATGATCTAAAAGTTTTTCAAATGTAACGGGCTCTAAATAATCGATTACCCTGATTCCGACCCGCTCCACTTTGTCGGCGTAGGTGGGGCCGATTCCCTTTCGCGTCGTGCCGATTTTAGTTTCGCCCGCCTTAGATTCTTCTCGGGCTACGTCAAGCATGCGATGGTAAGGAAAGATCAGGTGTGCCAGCTCGGAAATAAAAAGCCTGCCCTTAGTGTGGATGTTTCGCTGTTCCAGCAGCTGCACTTCCTCATATAAGGAAGCAGGGTCCACCACGACGCCGTTGGCGATCACGCATTTCTTTTTTGGAATTAAAATCCCCGCCGGGATTAAATGTAAAACGAATAGCTTTCCATCGAATACGACGGTATGTCCGGCGTTCGGCCCGCCCTGGTAACGGACGATGTAGTCGGCTTCTTTTCCTAGGAGATGAACGATCTTTCCTTTTCCTTCATCTCCCCACTGGGTACCAACGACAACAATGCTAGGCAATGGAGTTCTCCTTTATAAAATACGATCGTATTGGGTTAAATTTTTAGTCCAGACGGGGACGCCGCAATAGCGGTCGCCCTCGGGGCAAAAGGGCTTTCGGCCCGCGGCTTTTCGGAGCGAACAAGGCGCGTACAAATGTTTACCGATCCGGGGAAAAATCTTCTGGACCTGTTGGACTTCATCGAGCGAGTTTTTCCAGATTTCTTCCTGCGCCGTATAGCAAAGCCGGTGCACCCACTTATGATGGAAATCGAGCAGGCTACCCGACTCTTCAAAGCGGATCGGGAAAGCGTTTGGCAAAAGATATAAAACCGCCTCGGATGAAGCCCCATCGTTCATACAGCCGTTGATTTCATGCCACAGCTTTTCCATGGCGCGCGCGTAATATTCGCCGGCATCCGGAGCAATCTTAATAAGGGCCGGAGTGATAAAGTCTGGCTTGACGCCCAAATGACGCGCGAGAACGGGCCTTGAGCCCGGAACCGTGCGGTGCCTTTGGTCCTGCGAATCGGCGGTATGAGAAATTTTCTTGCGAAACGTAAAGTGAGGGTGCGCCATGGCGCGTGAAAGCTTGGTGTGGTGAGTCACATTCATAGTTTCAGACAAATAGTGGTTTTTTGCCGGGTTCATCACCAAATCAATGGCCAAATCATCGTTTAAATCTTTCGCGCGAACCCCAAGGAGATTCCGCACGGAGTCGGCCATCACCTTTTCCGAATTGACTTTATAATCGATAATTTTTGAAGAGTAGGAGCCCAGGGAAGCGTCAAATTCTTTCACGAAACTATCCGCCGCGGTTTTACCGCTTTCCCAGTTTAGAAAAAATTCAAACTCCGGGGTTTTTTCGATCGGCAGGGGATCTTCCGCGTTTTTGAAAAAATCAGGGTCTACTTTTTGAACTTCTCGCACCATTTTGTTCACAACCATTTTCTGTTCCGAGGGGGCGTCAAACATTTCACAAAGCCGGATGTACCGCAGGAGCGTAATGCCGGAAATGGTGTGGTAGAGGTGCGCGTGGGTTGCTAACGGCAATACGTATCGCGCGACTTCCTGGCGCTTCTTCTTCATGGCGCCTTGCCAGCGCTTTTCATTCAAATCGCGCGCTGGGAAAATTTTATGGTACTCTTTTTCTACGGATGGCTTCAACAATTCCTGTAGCTCCGCGTAGGCGCGCATCAAAAAATCGATCGTTTTAAGGTAGCGCTCACGGGATTTTTCAGGGAGGCTCGGGATAAAAAAATTCTCCGGAGCGACCGCGACGAAGCGTTGGCTCACCTGCTCCGAATTGTAAAATGGGTGGCTGTGGAGGAAGCTCCAGATACAGTGGCGGCTGATTTTTTCGATCGCGAACTGAAAGGTGGCGTGCTGCAAAGTCGTATGATGGCCGGCCTGGAAAATGCTCCTGGCGATGGCGTCGCGCCTGGCGCGGGCGGCCTCATCTTTGCCGATTTCCTCGGCGTAAATAATCTTCGAGGAATAACAGGTCCGCGCGGTCGCGACCGCGTTATCGTAAGGCGAGATGAAGGCGTTTACTAGCCGCACCTCGGGTTCGGGTGTCAAAGCGGATAACAATGTCATGGGATTTAATGGCGTTGGATGCCGAATTATTATACATTTTTTGAGTAAGCTCTTATGAAATGTTTTATGGCGCGCGAATATTCTAAAAAGCGCAAAAAATTTCTTATTTTTTCGTCGGAAAACAAAAACTTGACAACACCAACTGATAGTTTTACAATGAAACCCACATCAACGCGTGGTACTATTCGCCCGAAATCAACCGTTCTTTTTTAATTTTTCGAACCCCTATATATGGGCCGCCATAATTCAAAACCCCAATATATGGACAACCGTACCTGTATTCTAAGAGAGGATCAAATAAGTGAGATGTCCATTCTGCAGCCATTCCGATGACGCGGTGCTCGATTCACGGCCTATTGACGCGGCCAGCGTCGTTCGCCGCCGCCGCATCTGTAAGAAATGCCACAAGCGGTTCACGACCTACGAGCGTTTGGAAGAAATGCCTTTAATGGTGGTGAAGTCCGACAACCGCCGCGAGCCTTACAATCGCAATAAACTGCGCCAAGGGATCTTGCGCGCCTGCGAGAAGCGCCCGATTTCCATTGACACCATCGATTTAGTCGTAGCTGAAGTGGAGTATGAACTTAAAGATTACGTCATGGAAATTCCTTCCCGCGTGATCGGAGAAAAGGTTTTAGAAAAGCTGCATAAAATTGACGTGGTCGCCTATGTGCGTTTCGCATCCGTCTATCGGAATTTTTCAGATGTCGACTCGTTTTTATCGGAGATTCTACTTTTGAAGTCTAAGGCCCGTCGCAAGTTAAACGTGGTCGGTTCCAAGTAGCATATAAGGAAACTGCGCTATGGTCACCGTTTTTATAATATCGCCATCATTTATTCGGGAGGAAGCCTATGATCCAAGCCGTCCAGGACGCGGT
>JANLTE010000257.1:0-6530 GCA_031362785.1 Elusimicrobiota bacterium | reverse complement strand
TGACGGCGATCAGGCCCAACGCTCCGCCCAAAAAAAGCGAGCCGGTATCACCCATGAAAATCTGCGCAGGATAGCAGTTATACCACAAGAATCCAAGCCCGGACCCGACGATCGCTGCCAGAAAAACTGCGAGCTCTCCCGCCCCAGCAACCGGAACAATCCGCAAATATCCTGAAAACCGCGCGTTCCCTGCGAGGTATGCGAAAAGCGCGTAGGTCACAGAGGATATGATTAAAGAACCTATCGCGAGCCCGTCCAAACCGTCCGTCAAATTCACCGCGTTGGAAGATCCGGCGATAATAAATATCGCAAAAACGCTGTATAACATTCCAAAGTCAATGAATATACTTTTCGAGTACGGAATTCCCACCCTTGTGGCATACTCCGCATTTGGTGGATAAAGTTGGAGATAGGTCACAACGCCGATGGAGAGGATCATCAACGCGGCCATTTTTAAGGAGGGAGAAAGTCCTTTCGAGTGTCCTCCCAAGCCGCGCCACTTGCGATAATCGTCTATGAACCCGATAAAACCCAAATAAACGACCGTAATCAAACTAAGCCATATGAAACGGTTGTCGAGGCGAGTCCACAAAAGTGTGGAAAGAACCGTAGTGATCAGGATTAAGAGCCCGCCCATTGTCGGAGTTCCTTCTTTTTCCAAATGCGTTTTGGGTCCGTCTTTGCGGATAGACTGCGTTACGCTCTTTCTTTTTATGTAATCGATGAAGCGGGGGCCGAAATACCAGGTTAAAAGGAGAGAAGTTAGAATTGCACCGCCGGCGCGAAACGTGATATAGGTTAAAACGTTCAGCGCGAAAAAAACCGATTTGTAATGAGCGAGCCAATAAAACATGCTAAGCGATGGTTGCGTGCTTTTCCAGGATTCCCTGCACGACCTTTTCAAGGTGCATGCCGCGGGACGCTTTGAAGAAAATAACATTTTCCGGAGACAATAGCGATTCCACTTCGCTGACCAAAACGTCCTCGGTGGCACAGTAAGACAAATTATCCTCGCTCATGAGTGAATCTTTCGCGCCTTCAAACGTCAGTTTAGATTGCGAACCATAGAGAATAATTTTATCCACCGGCTTCTGCGAAACGTATTTTCCGAGCTCATAATGCTCTCTGCGCGAAATTTCTCCAAGCTCGAGCATGTCGCCAAGGACCAAAATTCTCCTTCGGTCCGGATATGATTCGACAAACCCGTCAATCGCGGCGCGCATTGACCCTGGATTCGCGTTGTAACTGTCGTTAACAACGATCAAACCATTATCAAAATGTAAAGTTTGGAACCGCATGCCGGGCGGTCGATACTCCGCGAGCGCCTTCTGAATGTGACGCGGATCTACGTCAAGACTGAACGCCACCGCGCATGCCGCCGCTGCGTTTAAGGCGTTCACCCTTCCAATAACGGGGAGGGTACAGTCGATTTGGGACAACACCGCGCCCGAGTCATCTTGATGCACGATCCTAAATTTCGTGGGGCCGGGCCAGGCAGAAAAATGGGTGATCCTGACCGATGCGTTATCGGAAAATCCAAACGAGGTTATTTTTGCGGAAGATGGAACTTTGGACTTTAGAAAGTTAAACTGCGCGTCGTCGCGCGGCAAGATCGCCGTCCCGTTTGCTGCCAGAGCTGAAAAAATTTCAGACTCGCCTTCCGCTATCTGATCTATCGTCCCGAAAGTTTCAGTGTGTTCTAGAAATATGTTGGTCACGACGGCGATGTCGGGCCGCACGATTTCCGCCAGACGCCTCACTTCGCCTAGCGCGGAACTCCCGAACTCAAAAACCGCGTATTGATGCTCATCCGTTAAATTTAAAACTGCCAAAGGGCATCCGATCTCATTGTTGAAGTTGCCCGGGGAAGACAGCGTTTTTCCAGCTAGCGCTAAAATTTGTGCGGTCATTTCCTTAACGCTCGTTTTACCGGAAGAACCGCTGATGCCAACGACCCTCGTGCCCTTCCCGTGTTTATGCCGATAGTATTTTGCTAGGTCGCCCAAAGCCCTTCGCGTGTCTTTAACCTGCACGACGCCCTTCAGATTAAACAAATTAATGTTAAGGTTTTGCGGGGTTTTCGATAGAATGAGCGTATCGGCGCCATTGGCAAGACATTCGTTCACGAAGTTATGGCCGTCGAACTTTTCCCCGCGGATGGCAAGAAAAATTACTCCCGGCTGGATATTTTTAGAATTGATGGAAAGCCCGTTCGAAGCGATCCCTTGAGGATCTCCGACTACCAGCGTTCCTTCCGTGCTCCTCACGATCTCCGATATGGTTATCGGGAGCACAGATATTTCTTCGCGACTTCACGGTCGTCAAAATGGATGGTGCGGTCGTTAAAAATCTGATAAGTTTCATGACCTTTTCCCGCTATAAGGACGATATCATCTTTTTGAGCGAGCCCTAAAATTTTTTGGATGGCGGCCTCGCGGTCCAGAATCACTTCGTAATTTGTTTTTTGAGTCCGGTGAATTCCAACTTCGATGTCCAGCGCTATCTTTTTGGGGTCCTCGGTGCGAGGGTTATCTGAGGTTATGATCACAAAATCGCTCAGGTTGACCGCGCAAGCGCCCATCGTTGGGCGCTTCGAGCGGTCGCGGTCTCCCCCGCAACCAAAGAGCGTTAATATCTTTTTTTTCTTAATGGCCTGAACGGTATTCAAAACGTTTTTAAGCGCGTCTTCCGTGTGTGCATAATCTACCAGTACCGTAAAATCCTGCCCGCATTTGACTGAATCGAGCCGCCCCGGAATCGATAGTAGGTTCTCCAGACCGCTTTTTATGACGGCCGGTGAAATCTCCATCTGCCTTGCCGCCGCAAAGGCGGCCAGAACGTTATAAACGTTATGCATTCCCACCAAATGTGTTTGAAGCGCGATAGACTGCCCCTCGAAGCGCACTCGATAAGAAGTTCCGGAGGCGCTTAAACGGACGTCTTCAACTTGATAGTCGGAAGACGGGTGAATTCCGTAGGTCACGGGCTTAACGGCGCATTTTGAAATCATTTTTTCTCCGTAGGAATCGTCACGGTTGATCACACAGAATTTCTTCATTTTGCCATGCCCGTTTAGGTCTTTCGGCTCGACCCGAAGGGATGAAAAAAGTTTTGCCTTGGCGTCAAAATAATTTTCCATCGTGCCGTGAAAATCCAGGTGATCCTGCGTTAAGTTAGTGAACACAGCGCCATCAAACTCTATGCCGTTGACCCGCCCCAATGCCAGCGCGTGCGAAGAAACCTCCATCACTACTATATCCGTGGTCCGCTGATTCAGCTCATTTAAAATTTTCTGCAAGTCCAGCGCGTTTGGGGTCGTGTTCGGAGCCGGTAAAATTTCCATACCGGCCGCATCCTTTCGTGGCAATCGATAGTTCACGGTCCCTATCACTGCCGCTTTTGACCCATTCGACAGGACTATGGACTCCAGCAAAAAAGTAAATGTCGTTTTGCCGTTCGTTCCAGTAACTCCAACGACTGTCAACGACTTTGAAGGGTTACCGTAAAATGCGTTTGCAATGCGGGGCTGACTTTCCGCAACGGAAGGGACTAGCACCAATGGAATATTAGCGGGTAAATTTGAAACTGCTTCTTCAGAAACCACCGCCCTCGCACCTCGGTCAATCGCCTCTTTCAGGTGAACGAAACCTGAAGTTTTTACGCCCTTCCTCGTAAAAAAAAGGTAATCGCTTTCAACGGTTCGTGAATCTTCTGATATTCCCTTGATGTCGGGGTCGGTTTCTAGCGGCTGGGCTGGGACCGCGGCCTGGCGCAGGAGTTGAGACAGCTTCATTTTGCGCGCGCGAGTGTTAGAGATTCGGATGGTTTGGGCGGTATGCCCAAGATATGAACGGCGCGAGAAATTACTCGAGCGAAAATCGGCGCTGCAGTGGATCCTCCCCAATAATCTTTTTTGGGTTCGTCCAGGATCACGAGGCAAACCAACTGCGGATTCTCCACGGGTACGAAACCGCAAAATGAAGCTGTGTATTTGGTCGTCGAATATTTTCGAATGCTGGGGTCAATTTTTTGCGCGGTACCCGTTTTTCCCGCGACCGAATATCCCTCGACTTTGGCATGAATCCCCGTACCCCGCTCCACTGCGGATTTCAATATAGAGCTCAGCGTCTCCGCGGTTTGCGCCGAAACAACTTGACGCACTTTCCTGGGCTCAAAAGTAGTTTTATAAATCTGACCCCCGCGAACCTCCCTGACTTCTTTGATAATTTGAGGTTCCAGAAGCATGCCGCGGTTGGCTATGGCAGAAAATGCGTTACATAATTGAACCGCATTGACCCCGATCTCCTGGCCGAAAGACATGACTGGCAGTGAAACGCTTGACCAACGGGATGGTTCACGCAACAAACCTTCCGTTTCTCCAGGAATGGGCAGCCCCGTTTTAGTTCCAAACCCAAACGCTCGAGCGAACTTATAAAGCGATTCCTTTCCGACTTTTAACCCGATCTTTGCGGTTCCGATGTTTGAAGACTTTTCCATCACTTCAGTCGTCGTCAGCATATTTTGTGGTTCGTGGTCGTTGATCGGATAGCCATTAATTTTCCACTTTCCAGACTCACAGTCGTAAACGTCGGACAACGCTATTTTCCTTTCTTCAAGTGCTGCTGCAAAAGCAACAACCTTGAAGGTGGAGCCGGGTTCAAACAATTTATTGACCATGGGATTTTGAATTTGTTCGATTTTCACAGACCCCGCGGAAGAGCCGTCCGCAAACAGGTTGGGGTCAAACGCAGGATAAGACGCCATGGCCAGGATCTCTCCGGTCTTAGGGTTTTGAAGAATAATCATCCCGCGCACGGCGCGATTTTCCTCAACTCCTAATTTAATTTCCCGTTCCGCGATAAACTGCAGAGAGCGGTCAATCGTTAAACTGATCGAATTGTCGGCCGACCCATACATGTTTTCAGAAGCCAATGACTTCTGCGCGGCGGCTCCGGTCGCGATACTTCTCCCCTTCCCGTCGCGAAACTGGTCTAGCACGAATGGCCTCCCTTTTAAATAAGAGTCCAAACTTTGCTCAATTCCCGAAAGACCGTGATTGTCCAAACCAACCGCCCCCAGCAAGTGACAAGCCAGAGATTCATTTGGATAGTATCGCCTCTGCTCTGAAACGGTCCCCACGCCTTTCATTTTTTTGGTAGATAGAATTTCCAACTTGGCGGGACTTAATTTTCTTTCCAGCCAGACAAAATCTTTTGAAGAGCCTGTTTTTTCATTTAATTCCCGAGCGGTCATGGATAAAGTGCGGCTCAAAAATTGAATGGATTGAGGGTTTTTTTGAAATTCTTTTGGTCGCAGGTAAACGCTGTGGCTCTCAAGGGTGGTGGCGAGTATAGCGCCTTTACGATCTAAAATTGGGCCGCGAAACGACTCTGTTTTAACTTTTTTAACGTATTGTCTTTGGGCTATTTCAGCGTATTTTACGGAAAGAAAAATCTGGATGTAGGCCAATCGGAGAGCCAAGGCACCAAGCGTAACAAAGACAAATGCGAAACAGAGACTAAGCCTTTGATTTTTCAAAACGAAAGATCCGCGCAGGAGCCCTTAACTGCGGGCCACCGGTATTATGATGATATTGTCCGATTCAGGAGCGATTAAGCCCAGCTTTGATATGGCGTTCTTCTCAATCGAATCCAAAGAAACATATTGGTCTTTTTGCAATTCGAGATCCGATCGTCTCCGTTGTTCGTTGCGGATGGAGTCTTCTACCTCTCTAATCGCGTACGACATTTGAGTGGACTGCACCGTCACCCTAACCCAAAAGAGCAGAACCATGACGAGGGTGGCTAAACCGACTCCAAAACGCTTGAGTGTCGAAGGCATCATCGCATAAATCCTATCTATTTATGGAATAAAATAAAAGGTGAGCGCCCCGCCGAGTTGAGCGCCCACCCATAAAAAAAGACCAGGCCGTTGCAGTCCATTCAAATTTTTTCCACCGCGCGCAACTTAGCGCTGCGGGCTCTTGGATTTTCGCTCACTTCGTTTTCGTCTGCGACTACCACTTTAGAGGTTTGCAGTCTAAATTCAGGTATTTTTCCACAAACGCATTTGGGAAAGCTCGGAGGGCAAGTGCAGCTTTTTGCCCAAGATCTAAAGGTCTGCTTCACCAGCCTGTCTTCCAGAGAATGGAACGAAATAAAAACGGCCTTTCCACCTTCGCTTATAATGGAAGGAAGGAAAGACAGAAAATTTTTAAGGTGAAATTGCTCTCGGTTAACCGCCATTCTGAGGGCCTGAAACGTTTTCGTCGCGGGGTGAATTTTTTTCTTTCTCGCGAATGCTCCCAGAGCGCTTGAGATCACTTCAGCGCAGGACGTCGTGTCCGTCAACAACCCTTCGCGCGAAGCGGTCTTGAGGGCGAACGCGATTTTCTTTGCGCGGGGCTCCTCTCCCCACTTCCAAATGATTTCAGCCAACTCACCCTCTGAGCACAGTTCAATCAAATCTTTTGCCGTTTGCCCCTCGGACCCCATGCGCATGTCTAGTGGCCCGCTTGCCCTGAACGAAAA
>JANLTE010000236.1:0-2528 GCA_031362785.1 Elusimicrobiota bacterium | reverse complement strand
GAGGACGCTGGCCGCGGCGATGGCCGCGCTATGCCGGTCGCCCTTCACGATGGATTTTTGCGCGAACCCCATCTCGGGCACAGGCCGGCCATCCACGATCACCAGGTCCGGTGAAATCGCGGGGTGCTTTCGAACGAGGTTCAGTAACGCATTTTTCATGGCGCAATGGGTCGCACGCAATATGTTGAGGGTGTCGACGGATTCCACTTCGATCACGCCGATGCCGAAAGAGGCGGAAGCGATAATCTTATCGTGGAGTCGGTCGCGGATTTTGGGGGAGAGGAGCTTCGAATCCGCAAGGTCTGAGTCAAAAAAATCGGGGGGAAGACAAACGGCGCTTGCTACGACGGGTCCCGCCCAGGGGCCCCGGCCCGCTTCATCGATGCCGACCAGCGTAAACTTTTTAGAAGCATCGCGGTTGACTCGTGAGAAACGAGCGTCAAACTGAAAAAGCGGTTTGCCGGCCCGCCTCATTCGGGTTATGAAGTGAGAGCTGGCTCCGGCTTTACTTTCGCCTTTGATCCCGCTTCCGGTTGAGCGGAAACTTTGGGCTCTGCGGCGGTTTGTCCTTGATTTTCAACGACGACTTCCTTCTTGCTGAGGCGCGCGGCTTTGCCAGAGAGTTCTCTTAAATAAAAGAGTTTCGCCCGGCGCGCCTTGGTATGCTTTAAAATGTCGATTTTTACGATTCGAGGGGAATGTAAGGGAAAGGTCCTTTCGATTCCGATTCCGAAAGAAATTTTTCGCACGGTGAAAGTCTCTGAAATTCCTGAGCTCCGCATCGCGGTCACTACGCCTTCAAACGGCTGAATGCGCTCGGACTCTCCTTCCACAACCTTCACATGCACCTTGACCGTGTTGCCAACGCGAAGTTTAGGTAAGTCTTTCTTTAAAAAACTGGATGATGCCGCCTGTAATAACTTTTGAGCGTTCATGATGCTAAAACCTCCTTGCTAATTTCTGTGTATAAATTTTTCGATAGTAAATCGGGCCGCTTCGCTCGGGTATTTTCTTCGGCGCTGCGCCGCCGCCAGGCTTCAACTTCTTTATGGTTGCCGGACAAGAGCACGGGCGGAACCTTCATCCCCATGAACTCTGGGGGCCTCGTGTAGTGCGAGCAATCGAGCTGGCCATCAAAGAACGAATCGTTTTGGATCGAAGACCATTCCTTCACGACGCCCGGGACCAGCCTGCACACCGCGTCCGCTAAAACCATGGCCGGAATTTCTCCGCCCGTCAAAACGACGTCCCCAACCGAAATTTCCTGATCGATCCACTTCATGGCGCGTTCATCGATGCCTTCGTAATGCCCGCAAATCAATACTAAATTTTTTTTACGGGATAATTCAATCGCCATGGACTGGTCTAATTTCTTGCCCTGGGGGGACATATACACGACCCAGGGCCTGGATTTCTTCTTTGAAAGAACGCGCCCTAACTTCTTTAAAGCGTTATAGATCGGCTCAACTTTGATCAACATCCCCGAGCCGCCGCCGAACTGCCTGTCGTCCACTTTGCGATGCCTGTCTTTCGTAAAGTCCCGCAGGTTGTGGATCGCGAACTGTATTAAATTTTTCTCCTGCGCTTTCGCGAGGAGGCTTTCGCTCAAGGGGCCAATGAACATTCCGGGGAAAAGCGAAAGGATTTCGATTTTCAAAACCGATTTTGCAGATCTTTTCTTCATGAATCTCTCACGAAACAGCCCACCCTCTCCTCAAGTCGCGCGAAGCCTGCCGAAGGAGCTTAAAATCTAAAGATGCGGGGGTGAAACGAACCTGTTGTGAGGGTCGGCCCGGATTACTTTCCTTGTTTAAGGGAGATTCCGGAACGAATCAGAAGTGATTTCGCGGTGTCTGAAGGTTTGGCCCCTTTCGAGAGCCAATACTGAACTCTTTCAGCATGAAGAGTAACCTGATTCTCTTTTCTGCGGGGGTCAAAAAATCCAAGCGTTTCGATTTCCGAGCCTTCGGCTGCCCTGCGATGATCCGCTGCAACCACACGGTAGTGCGGCTGCTTGGTCATTCCCACTCTTTTAAGTCGTATTTTGACGGCCATAAGTTGAACTATATTATCTAATTCGGGCGGATTTGTCAACCAAGCTTTGCACGGCGGAATTTCGAATATTTGAGAGAGCCAATGAACGGTCTTTCGCGCCGAAAATAGAATTGCCTGCCACGAGCACGTCGGCCCCTTCTTTCGCTGCGACTGCCGCGGTCAAAATGGTGATGCCGCCATCCACTTCGATGCGACAGGGAAATTTATTTTTGTCGATATAAGATCTCAGTTCGTGAACCTTTGGCATCATGTCCGCCATAAATTTTTGCCCGCCGAACCCCGGCTCAACCGTCATGATAAGCGCCAGGTCCAGTTGCTCCACATACGGAAGTATCGTTGACAAAGCGGTCTTGGGGCGAATCGACATTCCAACCTTTTTTCCGAGCTTTTTAATTTTCTGAATGAGCGCTTCGGGTTTGGCAACGGCCTCCTGATGGAAAGTGAGTTGATCCGCTCCCGCGCGGATGAAATCC
>JANLTE010000196.1:0-6549 GCA_031362785.1 Elusimicrobiota bacterium | reverse complement strand
TCAAAACTTTGTCTTCCGTGATCTGGCTTGCGATGCGGCTGATCTGTTTCTTAAAGAAATCACTGATTTCCTGCGCTCGGCCGGGGTTATTTTTTTCCGCTTTTTCCCGTTCGGCGGCCAGATCGGTATCGCTGGCGTTTAGGTTCTCTTGCTTGGCGATCGCGTTGATCAGGTAGGAGAGCCTCACTAGCCGTTCCGCCTGCGTCCGCATTCCCTCGCGCATCTTTTTCTTCAGATCGTCCCATTCCTGCTCGGTCTTCTTCTCCTGCGGATGGAACTCTTTTTGCAGCGTCTGCGCCACGAGGGAATCTAGCTGGTACTCCACCATGGAGTCGGGCACGGGGATCTCGTTTTCCTTTACGAGGTAATCGTAAATCTGCTTTTCCAGCTCATCCTGGACGTTTTTATCGCTCCAGCTTTTCAGCGATGCTTCTACTTTGCTCTTAAGCTCGGTCAACGAAGTGAGTCCTAAGTCCTTCGCGAACTCATCGTCTAAATTTGGCTTCACCTTTTCCTTAATGTCCTGGAGCGTGATCTTGAACGAAACGTTTTTGCCCGCGAGCTCCTTGTTCGGATATTCCTTCGGAAACTCGATCGGCAAATCCTTCGATTCGCCCTTCTTCATCCCTTGAAGACCTTCCGCGAACCCCGCGATGGTTTGGGGTGTCTGCATGTCGATCATCTGGTTTTCGGCGATCAGCTCCGGCATCAGCTTTCCATCCATGGATCCGGCGTAGTCGATCACCGCGAAATGGATCTTATCGACCATTTCAGCTTTGGACGGAATGAGCTGCGCGTTCCGCTCGCGTAGCGACTCGAGTTCGCGTTCCACATCCGCCGCGCCGATTATCTTGATTTTCTTTTCAACCGGGATTTTTTTATAGTTTTTCAGCTTAAATTCCGGGCCGTGCTCCACGATTAGATTAAAAGTGACCGGTTTGGATTCATTGACCTCAAGCTGGTCGATCGTCGGGGTCGCTACGGGCGCCAGCGCCTTTTCTTTGAGGACGTGCGGCACCACTTCCTTTAAAAGCTGCTCAACGGTTTCGTGGTTGACCTTCTCTGAAAAATTCTTGAGGATCATTTCCACGGGCGCTTTGCCCTGGCGGAATCCCGGGAGCTGCGCCGCGCGCTGGAACTCGAGCGCCACTTTCTTCTTTTTTTCGGCGAAAAATTCCACCGGCACCTGAACCGCGAAAGTGGTCTTGCAGGGCTTTTCTTCCTTCGCTTTAAATTTAACTTTTTCTAACAATAGTTCCGCCATAAAAATCCTTTCGTTTGTTTAAGATCAGTTAATAGCCCCCAACCTCGCAAAGCAAATGTGCCGGGGAGAGGATTTGAACCTCCACAGGTTGCCCTACTAGCTCCTAAGGCTAGCGCGTATGCCATTCCGCCACCCCGGCCTATGTGCCAGAGGCAACTTCCTTATATCAGATTGGTCTACAATTATATTTTTTTAGGAGGGATAATTCAAATGGGCCAAAACGACTTCCAGTGCTCTTCCCAGTAGCGGAGCACCTCGTCCCAGAACTGAGTGCGCAGGTAGCGGTCGCCGCCATCGGGAAAAACAGTGACTATCATTCCTTCCTTAATTTCATTCGCAAGCTGATAGGCCGCCTGGAGCGCGGCGCCCGAAGAATATCCTGCCAGAACGCCTTCCTGCCGCGCGAGCCGGCAAGTCATTTCGTAAGCGTCTTCGGTAAAAACGGAGATTTTTTTATCGTGCACTTTGGGGTCATAGATGCCGGGGACAATCGAAGATTCCATGTGTTTCAGGCCCTCGAGCCCGTGCAGTGCGCCCGCGGGCTCCACAGCGACGATCTGAATTTTTGGATTCAACTCTTTCAACTTTCGTCCGTTGCCCATCAGCGTTCCCGACGTCCCGATGCCCGCCACGAAATGCGTCAGTTTCCCGCCGGTTTGCTTCCAGATTTCCTCCGCGGTGCCGTGGTAATGCGCTTTCCAGTTGTTGTCGTTGTTGTATTGGTCTGGCATGTAATACTTCTCGGGATTCTTTTGATAAATTTTTTGCGCTTCGAGGATGGCTCCGTCCGAACCTTCCATGGGGTCGGTGAAAACGATCTGGCCGCCGTAAGCTTCGATCACCCGCTTTTTTTCGGACGCGGTGTCGGGCATGACCAGTTCGAGTTTGTACCCCAGCGCCGCGGCGATTAGGGCGTACCCGACGCCCGTGTTTCCCGATGACGAGTCGAGGATCGTTTTGTCCTTGGTGAGTTCTCCCGACCGGATGGCTTCTAAAATCATGCGCTTGGCCGGGCGGTCTTTCACCGAACCGCCGGGGTTTCTGAACTCCGCCTTCGCGTAAATCGATACGCCTTTGGGGATCCAGCGTTCAAAGGATTTGAGCTCAAGGAGCGGCGTGTTGCCGATTTGGTCTAATATCGTAGACATATTGTTATTAGTAAGGAAGTCGCATATTCTAAATCATGGAGCCGTCGGTGTCAAGCGGTTTGGAACAGTCGCCAGAGAATCTTGTATAATAGTGAAAATCCCAAACATGAAGTAAAAAGGGTTTATGGAAATTCTCGATCAGCTCGAGCAACAAAGCGTTTACATTCTCCGGGAATCTTTCCGCCATTTCGAGCGGCTCTGCATGCTGTGGTCGGTGGGCAAAGATTCGACCGTGCTCTTGTGGCTCGCCCGCAAAGCGTTCTTTGGGCACGTCCCCCTTCCTCTCATCCACATCGATACGAGTTATAAAATTCCCGAGATGATCACCTATCGAGATCGCCTCGCGATGGACTATCAGCTCACGATGGTCGTGGGGCAGAATACGAAAGCGCTCGCGGCCGGAACCACTTTTCCTCTGACGCAGGATTTACCTGAGGGTGATCCTAAGAAAATCTCGCGCCTCGATTGCTGCGGCATGCTGAAGAGAGAAGCGTTGACGCATACCTTGAACGGTACTTGGCCGCGCCAGAAGCTAAATTTGAAGTCGGGTAAATATGAGCCCGATGCGGATACCGAGCCGTATCATGGAGTGATCGTGGGCGCCCGAGCTGACGAAGAGGGAAGCCGATCTAAGGAGCGGTACTTTTCGCCGCGCGACAAGAACAATTTGTGGGATGTGGGAGAGCAGCCGCCCGAATTCTGGAACCAGTTTAAAACCGATTTTGCTCCAGGAACGCATGTCCGAATCCATCCTCTGCTCGATTGGACGGAGCTGCACATCTGGGAATACATTAAGCGCGAGAAGATTCCCACGGTTTCGCTTTACTACGATCAGGGCGCCGGAACGCGCTACCGCAGTTTGGGCTGCGCGCCCTGTCAGGCACCCATTCAGAGCAAAGCCAAGAACGTGGACGATATCATCGCCGAATTGAAGAGCGGTAAGTTGAAGAACATCGCCGAGCGGTCGGGGCGCCTCCAGGACGGCAAGCACGGCCTGGAAGAGCTGCGCCGCGAAGGGTACATGTAATGTCAGCGAAACCATCCGCTTCATCCCAAAGTTCCGCCGCCTCCACGGCTCAACCCCAAACTTCATTCGATAATCGGGAACAGATGAACATCGTGATCGTGGGGCATGTCGATCATGGCAAGAGCACCGTGGTGGGACGGCTCTTGGCTGATACGGGTTCGCTTCCTGAAGGAAAACTGGATGCGGTCCGGAAAGAATGTCAGCGCACGGGAAAACCCTTTGAGTACGCTTTTTTACTGGACGCGTTAACGGACGAGCAGGATCAGGGAATCACGATCGATACGGCTCGCTCCTTTTTCAAAACTGCCAAACGCGACTACATCATCATCGACGCGCCGGGTCACATCGAATTTTTAAAAAACATGATATCGGGCGCGGCGCGCGCGGAAGCGGCGGTACTGATCATCGACGCTAAAGAAGGCGTGCGCGAGAACAGCCGGCGCCACGGCTACATTTTAGCCATGCTGGGCGTGAAGCAGGTTATCGTCTGCGTCAATAAAATGGATCTGGTGGACCGGAGCCAATCGCATTTCGATAAAATCGAGGCGGAGTTCCGTGAGTTTTTGAAGGAGATCGGATCGGTGAGTCCCATGCAGTTCATCCCGGTGAGCGCGGTGAACGGGGAAAATTTGGCGGGTAAGAGCGACACAATGAAGTGGTACAAAGGTCCCGCGCTGCTCGTATCGCTCGATCAGTTTAAAAAAGCGCCGCCCAAAAGCGACTGGCCGCTGCGCATGCCCGTCCAGGCGGTCTATAAATTTACGAATCACGGCGACGACCGGCGCATCATCGCGGGCCGCGTTGAGTCGGGCAGAGTGAAAGTGGGCGACAAGGTCGTCTTTCACCCTTCCAATAAGATCAGCACGGTTAAAAGCATCGAGTCATTCAACGCGCCCGCGCGCAAAGAAATTGATGCGGGTTGGTCCACCGGGTTTACTCTCGCCGAAGAAATTTATGTTACGCGCGGTGAAGTCATGAGCCACGAATCGCTCGCGCCCCTGGTCAGCATGCGTTTTCGCGCTAACATGATCTGGCTCAGCAAAAAACCGTTTAAGCCCGGCCGCGATTATAAGCTCAAAATCCACACACAGTCGCAGTCGGTGCGAATTCATAAGATCAATAAGGTGATCGACGCGTCCGAGGCGCACAGTGCCCTCAGCAAAAATCAGGTGGATCGTCACGATGTAGCCGACGTCACTTTGGACCTCCGCCAGCCCATCGCCTTTGACCCGATCAGCGAAAATGAGTCCACCGGAAGGTTCGTGATCGTTGACGGTTACGACATCGCGGGCGGCGGCATCATTATTTCAAACGAGAAGGACGATCACGAAGACTTTAGGGCCGAAGCGAAATTGCGCGATTTTAACTGGATCAGGGGCGGCGTAAGCCTCGAAGCGCGCGCGGAACGGTTTGGCCATCGCCCATCGCTCGTCATGATCGTTGGTAAACAGGGCATCGGCAAGCATCAATTCGCCCGCGCTGCCGAGAAGGCGCTCTTTGGAAAAGGATTGTCTCCTTACATGCTGGACGGCACGAACGTTTTGTTGGGTGTAGACGCGGACCTGGTTTGGGTGGAGTCAACTCAGGCTGAGCTGGTGCGGCGTTTCGCGGAAGTTGCGCACCTCCTGCTTGACGCCGGACACATCGTGATTTCAACTACGAACGCGATTGGCCTCGGTGATTTTTCCGCGGTTCAATCGCTCATCCCCGATTTTCCCGTCCTGGTGGTGGACATCGATCCGTCTAAAAAAGGCGTTTCTTCATCCGACCTGCAGTTGACCGGCAAAGAATCCGAAGAAGCCGTCATCCAGAAAATTTACGACCTCCTCCGTTCCCGCCAGATAATCGACTGACGTTAGAAGTTTCCCGCTCGGGATATCCGCGGATTATATTTTTTTGAGGTATTGCGCGATGGCTTCAGGGAAGAGGATATGTTCTTCCTTAAGTACTCGTTCAGCCAATGTGTCGGCCCGGTCGTTTGCGAGGACTAAAATTTTTCTTTGCGCCAAAATCGGTCCGTGGTCGAACTCTTCGTCAACGATGTGCACCGTGCATCCCGACTCTTTTTCTCCCGCCCGGATCACCGCTTCGTGAACGAAGTGCCCGTACATCCCCTTGCCGCCGTACTTCGGCAGGAGCGCGGGGTGAATGTTTAAAATGCGTTTTGGAAATTCTCTGATCAGGTTGGGCTCAATCTTTAATAAAAATCCGGCCAGGCAAATCAGACTTATTTCGTGCTTCTTAAGTTCGGAAATAATTTTGGCGAAATACTCGGTTCGGGAGGGGAACTGTTTGGGGTCGAGGTGCAGCGCGGGGATGCCCGCTTGTTTCGCCCGAGCGAGTCCGAACGCGTCTTCCTTATTTGAAATCACGATCGCGACTTCAGCTTTGCTTCGGAGGAGGCCCGTTTCGCAGGAGTCCAGGATGGCTTGCAGGTTGGTTCCGCCGCCGGAGAGTAGAACGCCCAGTTTGCACGCGCCCATTGCTTACTTATTCCTTAGAATTTATGCAGCAATACCCGGTCAAAGTGCCCAAGAAATTCTCAAACGGAGTTTGGCCTAGCATGCGGCTACTGTATCATATCGTCGGATTTTTGTAAAATATGCCCATGACCTCCTCCTATTCTGAGCTGGAAAAGAAATCCGCGCCCGATCTTTTGAAGTGGGCGCTCGATACCTTCGGCGATAAAGTGGCGCTGTCGTCCAGTTTTCAGTGCGAAGAATCCGTTTTGATCGACATGCTGCACAAGATCGCGGGGAACAAGTTCCGCGTTTTCACGCTCGATACCGGGCGGCTGAATGAGGAAACATATGAAGTGATGGAACGCATCCGCGAGAAGTACAAAGTTACGATCGAAGCGCAATTCCCGGACCGCGAAGCGGTTGAAAAGCTGGAGCGAAACAAAGGTCTCTACTCGTTTCGCGACAGCATTACGAACCGCAAAGAGTGCTGCAACATCCGCAAGGTCGTACCTCTGAACCGCGCGCTCGAAAAACTGGACGCCTGGATCACGGGGCTTCGCGCCGAACAGTCGATGACCCGAACCGACACCCAAAAACTCCAGCCCGATACCCCGCGCAAAGGGATCGTTAAAATCAATCCGCTGATCG
>JANLTE010000184.1:0-5944 GCA_031362785.1 Elusimicrobiota bacterium | reverse complement strand
GTTCCCAGAGCGCTAAAAACCGGTTGAGGGACCTTTGGCGGGATTGCTGCACTTTTACCGCGATGTTCATCGGAGGGTAACGCAAGAGCACGCAGTTTGAAGTCTTGTTTATTTTCTGTCCGCCTTTGCCCGAGCCTCGCGTGAACTGTTCTTCGACCTTCGAGAGGTCGACGCCTAACTTCTGAATGCGGTTTTTAAGTTCCGCTATTTTTCCGATCGAAACGGGAAAGGATTCGTTCAAGTTCATTTAAATTCTTTCAAAGTTAAAATTAAAGAGTGCGGAGTTGGCGACGAGGTTGAAGCCTCCATGTTCCGATTCGCCAACGATGTCGATGGAGTCGTCCATCATCCGTAGCCAGCTCGTGAACGTTCCTTCAGGGAACGCGTAAATTTCCGCGCGGTCCGAATTCGCGATATCGTTTTTTTTGAACGCCGCGCGCAGATTTCGGGCGTCGCGGACGGACGCTTTAACGATGATGATCCTCGCGTTTCGGTTGCGCCTCAGGAGTTTGTCGAGCTTGTGCGTGGTGACGTTACCGCATTCGATCCAGGCGGCCGTTTCGCTGAACTCCGTTAAGCAGAGCAGGTCGGGCCTGAATTCCTGCCCGGTGATGGCGGGGTGCTTCAAGCTGACGTCAATCATTGGGTTTTGGTCGAAGAAAAGTACGAAGGCGGCTAGCTTCAAACTTAAGTTTTCCTGCGTTTCGCTGTCCTGACCCGTCAAAACGAGTTTTTTTGTACTGGAATTGATCTGGATGTTGCAGCGATATTGCATTAGGATGGAATCCTGCGAAACATTGAAACGCTGATGACCGAACAGGCTAATAAGCTAATAATGAGTCCCCAAAAAAATAACGCGCTCCGGTAAATGAAGTCGATTCTAAATTCCTTCGGGACCTGGACCGCTCGAAAGATTTCACTGTCAATGCGAATAGCGGCTTTTCGCCCATTCGAGTACGCTTCCCATCCCGGGTAAAATGTGTCCGATAATATCACCCAGCCGTTATCCTGCGGCGCCGACCCTTCGATCTGAACTTTTTGCGTTCCATATTTTGCATCGACGCGCGCGAACTCCGTCCTCGCCGTACTCCAGTTCTGCGTGCGTTCAAAGTGGTCGCTATCGATCCAATAGGCCTTAGGGAGAGCGTTGGGGTTCGCGTAAAGAATCCAGTTCATTGATCCGTCTTCCGCGAAGGAGGATTTCTCCCAGCGCTCCGCCGTGAGGATCGTTGAAACGCCAAGCCGGGAAAGGAGGGGGGCGGCCGAATCTGGTGTCGGTTGGGACCTCAAGAAATCCAGGATCGAATCTGACCGAGTTGGGACCAACGGCTCTCCAAACCCTCCGGCTTGCGATAGCCGGTAAACCAGGGGCGTTCGAACATAAAGCCGGTCACGCAGGTCTCTGGCCTGCTGATCGAAGTTGGTTCCTTCCCCCCTCAGCAACCGTTCTGTTTTAAAGCTGAAAAGAAATCGTTCCGAATCGGAAAGTTTTTGCTGCAAGGTAGTCGCGAAAGGGTTTTTCTCTCGAAAGTAGCTTTGATGGATGACCGGCAGAAAGCCCCACCAGTTCCAGGCCAGAGGAAGGAGAACGAGGATCAAGAGCGTCGTCCTTATTTTTCTGTGGATTTTTTCAAGTCCAAAAGCCGCGAGGATGGGTATCATTAATGCGGCGCCTAATATCCAGCGCGACGGATAACGCAAGTAAGATAAGAAAGGCAGGCGCTTAAAGAGAAAAGCCGATACGAAAAACGAGTCTCCGAAACTTAATGAAACGAAAGTAATTAAAATGAGTCCGCTTACAATTTTTGCTTTTAGCGTTAAACGGGAATATCCCCAGAACGCCAAAAGAACAGGGATCATTCCCATGTAAAGGGAGTTAATCCAAACGGAGTTGTCGAAGTTTGGCATTAGGTTATGAGGAGCCGCGCGCAAAATGTTTAAGAGGTCTTTTGGAGATAGAGAAAAAATCGTGGCTTGGAGGTAATCGACTCCATGGGTTCCCCATTGAGAAAGGCCTGAGAGTTCGAAAGTGGGCAAAACCTGCACCGCAGTGATGCCGAGCACAGCGATAATCATTACGAGCGATAAGAAAATTTCTTTTGAAGATAACCTGTGACTTCTGAAGAGAAAAATTGACAGGCAAAACATTGAAAATATTATTCCGGTTTGCCAGTGTCCTGCGAAGACCATGAACGCTAGCGGAAAAATGCAGCAATATATTTGTCCCGATATGAGAAAAATCGCCGCCCAAATTCCCCAAGTTAAAGTCGAGCATTGGCTTAAGAACTGGCATCTTACGATGAAGTAACCTCCAAACGCGATGAGCAAAGCCAATAAAATTGAAGAGGCGTTAGACCATCGAAAGGTTTTTGCGATCAGAAAGCATGCGAAACTAGTTGCGAAAAAACTAAGCGCATGAAAAATTTTTAATCCTAACGCGAAGGAAAAAAAGTTAAAAACAAGTGAGGTGGGCTCCAAAACGCCGTTATCGGGGATCGCGAAAAAAGGAATGCCGCACCTGAAGGTGGGGTCCCAAAGCGGAAAAACTCCGCTTTGGAACTGGCTCGCGATGAAGAGTTTGCGCGGCCACCAGTAGTAGGTGAGGTCCCCCGCGAAGTAGCTGGAACAAGTCAGCAAGGTTTCGGCAAAGAAAAATATCACGAGCGCCGCGCAGAAAAAACTTCCGTACCGCAGGCTGCGTGTCGTCATTTCTTTTGAAGCGCGTGCGATTCTGCCGTGCCTTCTGGAATCGTCAGGCAGGAGAGGAATGAGAACAGAGAAAACAGCAAGCCCGCCATGAAAACTTTTTTCAGTCCGATACCCATGGAAGTTTGTGCTTCAATTAAAATTCCCAATGGAATTTTTGCGCGAGAATGCAGCGAAATAATGGAATCCGGATGTTCTAGCAGTTGGGCCAAAGTCGCAGAGTCAGCGCTTGATGATTGAGCGAGTTCGATTGATTTCGCGTGGAGGTGGTGGGCGAGAATCAGCCCCATCGCGGAAACTCCGATCGCCCCGCCGATGTTCCTCACGAATTGAGTCCCGGAGGTTGCGGTTCCCATCAATTCTTTGGGCACCGCGCTTTGCACGGCGATCATGAAAGGCGCCATAATGAAGCCCATCCCCGCGCCTTCAAGGATCATCGATAAAGTGACGCGCGCGCCGGATGAATCCGCTCCGAGACTGCTCATCACGATGAAGCCGGCGATCAAAATCGCGCTCCCCGTAATGATCACTTTGCGGTATCCGAATTTTAATATCAACCGCCCGCCTAAAATTGAAAATAAAACCCAGGCGAACATGAAGGGCATGAGCGTTTTGCCGGCATCCGTCGCGTTTGTCCCCATCACCGACTGCATGAAGAGAGGGATGAACGAGAGAGTTCCAAACATCGCCATGCCCGTGAAAATGCCCGAAATTTGCGCGGCTGAAAATATCCGGATTTTAAAGAGCTTTAGCGGAATCAGCGGGTGTTCCGCTTTAGATTCAGTGCGAATGTAATAGATGAGAAAAATCGCGAATAGAGTGAAGAGGATAGCGCTCAAAATCGGATTCTTAGTCAGCAGGTTTAATCCCGTCAACAAGCAAAGGACTGAACCTGCGAAGGATGCCGTGCCGATCAAATCAAGCGACGCCTTTTGAGTTGCGCCCGCCTCTTCCTGTCCGAGCCCATACGAAATGAGCGTGAGGCATAAAAGACCGAAGGGAATGTTAAGGTAAAACACCCAGCGCCAGTTCGCGTGATCGGCGACGGCGCCTCCGATCAGGGGCCCTATGAGGCTGGCGACGCCCCAGACGCTTGAGAACACTCCCTGCATTTTTGCTCGCTCTTCAAGCGCGAAAATATCGCCGATCATCGTGAAGGTCAGCGGCATGACGGCCCCGGCACCCATCCCCTGCAAAAACCGGAAGAATATTAATTGCATCATCGATTGGCTCAAGCCGCACAGCGCGGAACCTCCCATGAAGACTAAAACGCCGATCGTGAAAAGTCTTTTGCGGCCGTAAAGATCAGAGAGCCTCCCCCAGAGAGGCATGGTGATGGTGGAGGATAAAAGATAACCCGAAAAAACCCAACTATAGATGTTGAGGCCTCCGAGCGCCGATACGATTGTCGGCATCGCCGTTGAGATGACGGTCGCCTCGAGAGCGGATAAAAAAAGGCCCAGCAAAATACCCGCGATCGCGAGGCCGCGATGTCGAACAACCGCTTTCATTTATTTGAGCGTCGCGAGGGTGCCGTTTGGGAGGGAGGTCCAATCGCGGCTGAGCGACGGCAGGGGTTCCGAACAGACCCATTGTCCGCCGTTTATCTTCGTGGTGTAAAGCGTGTAGTAGTCGCCAAATTTAGGATCGCAGTCTCGGTAAGCATAGAGCTTCTTGCCGTTGCTCAAAAGAAAAGAGATAGAAGAATATTTAAACTTCTTTTTGAATTCACCGATGGATTTTTTGAGGCTTCTTTCAACGCTGAAGAACCGGCTTAAGTTTTCCATCAAATAAAGAAAAAAGCGTTCGGAATCGGTGCTTCCTGTTGGCTTCAGTCTCCGGAGCTCGATTTTTTCGGAATCAAAAATGGTTCCGTTATGGCAAAAAGACCACTCCTGAAACAGGAAGGGATGGGTATTGCTGATTGTTTTGGCGCCTTCCGTCGATTTTCTCAGGTGAACCATTACCAATTTAATACCAACTTCTTCGATCCATTTCGTCGCTTTTTGAAAAATCGCGGCGTCATTGGTAAGGGAGTGCGGTTGGCGTTCGATGTACTCGGGAAAATTTGGTTTGAGATAGGCGGTCATTCCCCATCCGTCGTGGTGGCCGGTCTCAGACATGTCCGAGCGGATTTTTCCATTTGTCGCAAGGATTTCGAAGGCCCTGAGGCATTCTGCTGGTAGGGGGTTCGGGGAAAGAGCGGCGATCATTCGGCACATTTTATTTTAAATCTGGAGGCGTGGGCCGGATTTGAACCGGCGAATCGCGGTTTTGCAGACCGCTCCCTTAGGCCACTTGGGTACCACGCCGAAGGGCGAATTATACCTTTTTAGAAGGGTGGTGTGAAATGAGACATATACGCAGAACAAAACAGAGGGACCAGCGCCTTTTCTTATTCCTATAACTGAATGAAAGGCAGGGCCCAGATGCCTAAGAATTTATTTTAAGGTGTCTGGGCCCAGCAGGACTTGAACCTGCGACCACCTCGTTATGAGCAAGGCGCTCTAACCAACTGAGCTATGGGCCCGAAAATGGCTTTAGTTAAAGTCGACTTTTGGAACGGCTTTGGCTTCCGGTGCGACTTCAAAAAAAGTTCTCGCCCCGAACTTGAACACCCTGGCGACGATGTTGCCTGGAAAAATTTGAATGTCAGTGTTGTAGATTTTTACCGCTTCGTTAAAGCGCATGCGCTCGACCGCAATGCGGTTTTCTGTCCCGGAAAGCTCGTCCATCAGCTTCGAGAAATTTTCATTGGCCTTGAGGCTCGGATAATTTTCAACGATTACCAGCAGCCGGGCCAGCGCTCCTTCCATCGCGTTGGACGCCTTCATTTTTTCATCCACGCTTTTGGCTCCCGCGTATTGCGACCGAGCGGCAGCTAAATTATTCATAATGTCTTTTTCGTGCTTGGCGAACCCTTTAACCGTTGAAACCAAGTTCGGGATCAAGTCCGAGCGGCGCTGGAGCACGTTTTCCACCTGAGACCAAGCGCCGTCAATGGCGATCTTTTTTTGCACGAGCCCGTTATACATGCGGACCATTGAAGCGCCCGCGATGACCGCAAATCCCGCGATTGCTAAAATAGTTATGAGTTTTCCTTTGCCTTCCATATCCCAAGTCTCCTTTAAGCGTTATTGATGATCGAAATGACTCGTCCGACCCCGTCATGCACGGCCTGGTATAATTTTTCTACTTCCTCAGCGTTCAGCTTGATTTCATTTTTTTTGAGTTTAAC
>JANLTE010000163.1:0-2799 GCA_031362785.1 Elusimicrobiota bacterium | reverse complement strand
GGATTTTGGACAGCGATAAGTCCGGCACCCCCTACTCCAACCTTTCCAGCACTTCGGCGCTGAACACTGCGAAAATTTCCCGCCAATACATCGATGTGCAAGTGGGCGGGCGCCTCGAAAAAGGCGCGTTCTACAACGCGGAGTTCGCCATGCAGTCGGGCGGCGTCGATACTCCCAACCTCTTCGACCCGGTTACTCAAACAACATTCACCCGTCACATCGACCTCAGCGGATCCGCCCTCAACTTTGAAGGTGGTTTCGATTTCGTCCACCCTCGATGGGGCCGGATGATCCTGGCTTTCGTCTTCATGCAAGGATCGGGAGACAATGTCGGAACGAATGACAAAGACGAGAAGTTCAACGCCAGTTTCGGACATAGATATGACGGTCTCGAAAGAACCGGAGCGGGGGAAGTGTTCGCTGCCACCCCCTACAGTTTCTTCAACGAAGATAAGGCCATCGTCGCGAGCCAAGTTCAAGGTTCAACTCAAGTCATATCCAATCCTTACACTTCGCTTTTTTCGGGACTACGGACCTTCGGTTTCCGCGGCTCGATCAACCCGATTGATTCTTTTGTCGCGGGCCTCGAATTCTATTTATTCACCGCGCGGGAAACGCCGGACATCCGCAACGGTTCGCCCACGACCATTAACGACAATGAACTTGGACGCGAACTTATTATCACCGCACACTACACTTATGCCAAACGAATCAATTTCGGCCTGCGCTGGGGGAAATTCTTCCCCGCCGCAAACCTCAACAATGTAGGATCCTCCCGCCTCATGCTTGAAGCTCAAGCCCGATTCTAAATGTGGTTGATAAAATCTCGTTGGCCATCCTCTGGCATCAGCACCAGCCCTACTACAAAGATTTAAATACCAATCAAGCCATCATGCCCTGGGTCCGCCTACACGCGACCAAGGACTATTACGATATGGCGGCCATCTTGGATGAATTTCCAAAAGTCCGCCTCACCATCAACCTCGTTCCTTCCTTACTTCTACAGATTGACGACTTCGCCAAAAATCAGATTTCCGATCCATGGCTCGAAAAAACTTTGATCCCGGCGAAACAGCTAAAAGAAGACGATCAGGTATGGATCTTGGAAAATTTCTTCTACTGCAACTGGGACACCATGATTTTTCCAAACAAGCGATTTGGAGAACTTTTTGAAAAGCGCGGGCGCACGGCAAGCAAAGAAGAGATCAAGCGCAAGAAAACTTATTTCAATACGCAGGATTTTTTAGACCTCCAGGTTTGGTTCAACCTGGCCTGGATGGATCCCTACTGGCAGGAAAAGGACGCCGTGATCAAGGATCTTTTTAAAAAGGGCGCACATTTTACGGAGGCTGATAAACTGGCCGTGATCGCCAAACAAAGAGAAATTTGCGGGATGGTCGTTCAAAAACACAAGGAACTCTGGGATAATGGCCAAATTGAAATTTCGACTTCACCGTTTTACCATCCGATCTTACCGCTCCTTTGCGACACGGACTCAAGCCAGATCGCTATGCCCGACGCGCTAAAACCAAAACAACGTTTCACTCACCCCGAGGACGCGCGAGCGCAAATTGATATGGCGCTGCAATTTATGGAGCAAACCTTTGGAAGAAGACCCGTTGGAATGTGGCCGTCGGAAGGGTCCGTGTCTGAAGAGGTTGTAGGAATTCTCTCTGACGCCGGCGTCCGGTGGGCGGCCACGGACGAGGGAGTCCTTTATCACTCCTTGCGCATTGCCGACGAACCCATCCAAAAAAGAGAGCAAATCTACCAGCCGTACCGCGCGCAGCCTGAATCGCTCAGCACCAAAGGCAATGGAAAAATCGACATGATTTTCCGCGACCATTCCCTGTCAGACGCGATCGGTTTCGTTTACTCCCGCATGGATCCGCAAAAAGCGGTGGAAGATTTTATAGGTCGAATTTGTAAAATCGCCGACAGCGCGCCGGACTCCGAACATCCACCGCTCGTTTCGGTAATTTTAGACGGAGAAAACTGCTGGGAATATTACCCGCGGGACGGCCAGGACTTCCTGCGCGCCCTCTACGGAGCGCTTTCAAACCACCCGCGCATCGAAATGACGACCGTCAGCGCCTTTCTGGAAGCGCACCCGCCGCAAAAAACATTAAAAAAAATTTGGGCGGGCTCCTGGATTAACACCAACTTCGCCATATGGATCGGTCACCCGGAAGATAACATTGCGTGGGACTGGGTGTTTCAAACCAGAAAATTTCTAATGGATTATTTGCAGACGCACCCCGAACGGGTATCGAGTCCGGACGTCATAAAAGCGCAGGAATCGCTGTGGATTGCGGAGGGATCGGACTGGTGCTGGTGGTACGGCGACCAAAACTATACCGCCCAGGACGCGGCGTTTGATCAACTTTTCCGCAAACACCTCAGCAATGTCTATGTTTTTTTGGGCGCAAAAATTCCGGAAAAACTGGGAATCGCGATCAAGCAGAGGGATCATAAAGAGCAATTTTCAACTCCCGTTGGGCTCATCCATCCGCGAATTGACGGTCAAATCACGACCTACTTTGAATGGCGGTCCGGAGGCTCTTATCGCGCGGTAGGGGCGGGGGGAGCCATGCACGCGGCAAACCCGTTTTTGTCGGCCTTCCATTACGGGTTCGATATGGATAAATTCTATTTAAGGCTGGATCCCAAACGACCTTTTAACGATACCGACCTGGCCACCTATCAAATAAAAATTAACTTTCTTGAACCCAAGGACGTCGAAATTGCCCTTCGCCTTGGCGCCTCAATCGATGGCATAAACCAAAGACCTTATGTAAA
>JANLTE010000157.1:0-4991 GCA_031362785.1 Elusimicrobiota bacterium | reverse complement strand
GCCGCGTGCCGCGCATGCGCTTTTCCATTCCATTCAATCGGATCATTTCCATCACCATGACGATCAGGCCGAGGATCATAGCCGGGATCACGACCATTCCGACGGGAAGGATCACCATGAAATCGCCTCGGTAAAACTGCCCGTTATCGCCGTTCGCGCAAATTCCGATTTCGAGTTTTCGGTTCAGCAAGTCGTTTTGATCCAGCCGATCTATTCGAGCCGGATCGTTCTCCCGTTAGATTTTCAGTTCATATTAGCAGGTTCAGACCCTCCGATCCTGCTGCTGTTCAGTCCAACTGCTTCACCCTCCAACCGAGCGCCTCCTCTCTAAACCTCAACGGTAGAACTTCTACCGGTTATCTGTTTGCGGCTTTCCGCCGCGAGAAATCCGTCTTTTTCCTTAAACCTTACCCTAACTAAATTATGCTGAACGCCATTATTCGATTTTCACTCAAACACCGCCTGACGGTGATGTTGGCCGCCGGAGCTATCCTCTTATATGGCGCTTGGATCACTTCGCGCCTGCCGATAGACGTTTTTCCCGACCTGAATCGTCCTGTCGTCACTGTTCTAACCGAGGCGCACGGGCTGGCTCCTGAGGAAGTGGAAACGCTTGTCACTTTGCCGTTAGAGTCGGCGCTCAACGGGACGCCCGGCGTAACTCGTATGCGTTCTTCAAGCGGAATCGGAATTTCCATCCTCTATGTCGAATTTGAATGGGGGACGGAGATTTTCCGTAATCGCCAGCTTGTCGCGGAGAGGTTGCAATTAGCGAGAGAGCGTTTACCGGAAGGATTATCGCCGGTCATGGGGCCGGTTAGCTCCATCATGGGAGAAATTCAGTTTGCAGGGCTCACGAGCCCGGACGGAAGCGCCGATCCGATGGAGCTGCGCACGCTTGCCGATTGGACCGTGCGGCCCCGGTTAATGACGATAGCAGGCATCAGCCAGGTCGTGGTCATGGGCGGGCAGGCGAAGCAGTATCAAATCCTCGTTTCCAGCCGCAAGCTCCAGCTCCGAGGCATCTCGTTGGAAAACCTGAAGCACGCCCTTTCCGAGATCAGTGAAAACACGACGGGCGGCTTTATCAACATCGGCGACAAGGAGTTTCTCATCCGTCCCTTGGGCCGCGTGGAATCGTTGGAGGAAATCGAAAACTCCGCCATCGGCCTGCATTTGGGCCGTCCCGTGATGGTGAAAGACGTGGCCGAGGTAAGGATTGGCGCTCAAATGAAGCGAGGCGAGGCCAGCGTGAACGCGAAGCCCGCCGTCGTGATGACCATTCAGAAACAGCCGGGGGCCAGCACCATTGACCTGACCCAAAAAATAGACGAGACCTTAGCCGAACTGCAAAAGATGCTTCCCGCTGGCGTCCATATCGAGAGCGATCTTTTCAAGCAGTCAAACTTTATTGAGGCGGCGGTCTCAAACGTCGAAGAAGCTCTCCGCGATGGCGCGATCATGGTTGCCATCATTCTTTTCCTTTTCCTCCTGAACATCCGCACCACGACGATCACATTGGTTACGATCCCTCTTTCGCTTTTGATGACCGCCATCGTCTTTAAGTTGATGGGGCTCGGTATCAATACCATGACGCTGGGCGGGTTGGCGGTCGCCATTGGCGAACTAGTGGATGACGCTATCGTGGACGTGGAGAATGTCTTCCGCAGGCTCAAGGAAAATCGCTCCACTACCAACCCAAAGAATCCGGTTCGCGTCATTTACGAGGCGTCCTCAGAAGTCCGAAACTCCATCGTTTTTTCCACGATCATTGTGGTCCTGGTTTTTATTCCATTGTTCGCGTTAGGGGGCATTGAGGGAAGGCTGTTCGCTCCTCTCGGCGTGGCCTATATTATCTCACTGATCGCTTCGCTTTTAATTTCCCTCACGCTGACGCCGGTCCTGTGCTATTACCTTTTGCCGAACGCCAAGGCGACGCATAAAGCGGAAGACGGTCCGCTGGTCCGCTTTCTAAAGAATTTGGACCGTAAGATGTTGGAACGCACAATAGACCGCCCTTATCCGATCCTTGGGGGTTGCGCGGTTCTGCTTGCGGGCGCGTTGGCTCTCCTGCCGCTCATGGGGAGGAATTTTCTTCCTGAATTTAATGAAGGGACCGCGACAATTGGGGTCGCGGCGGCTCCCGGCATTTCGCTTCCCGCTTCTAATGAGTTGGGAACGAAGGTGGAAGAAGCGATTTTGTCCGTTCCCGAAGCCAAGTCTACGATCCGCAGGACGGGCCGGGCGGAGATGGACGAGCATGCCGAGGGCGTCCATTGGAGCGAAATTGACGTGGATTTCAAAGAAGGCGGACGACCTCGCCGCGAAGTCTTGCAGGACATCCGTGAAAAGATCGAAAAAACAGGCGACGTTTACGTGAACATCGGCCAGCCGATCAGCCACCGGCTCGACCACCTGCTTTCCGGCGTCCGCGCTCAGATCGCGGTTAAAATCTTCGGCCCGGACCTAACCGAGCTTCGGCGTCTTGGCAACAAAGTTGAGTCCACTTTGAAGGGCGTTCCGGGATTGGTGGATCTCCAATTAGAGCCGCTCGTTTTGATCCCGCAGCTCAAAATTGCCGCCGACCGGGAAGCAGCGAGCGAGTTGGCGATTGGTCCCGGCATGCTTGCCGAGGATTTGGAAATGGCGTTGAATGGGGAAACGGTGGCGCAGTTCCTGGAAAAACAACGCATCTACGATATTTTCATGCGCCTCGATGACGAATCCCGCAGCACGCCGGAAGCCATCGGCTCGATCTTGATCAAGACGCTGCCGAATGGGCGCCTCGTGCGTCTCGAAGACGTGGCGCAAGTTTACCAGGGAACCGGCCCCAACATGATCAATCGTGAAAACATGCAGCGGCGGATCGTGGTTTCCGCGAACTCGCATGGGCGGGACTTGGGAAGCCTGATTGAAGAAATTCAGAATAAAATCGGGGAGCAAGTGCAGTTGCCAACCGGCTACTTCATCTCTTATGGAGGCCAATTTGAGAGCCAGCAGCAAGCATCCCGCCGCTTGATCGTGCTGGCGGCGCTGTCTCTACTCGGCATCTTTATTGTTCTTTACATCCATTTCAAATCAACGCAATTGACCCTGCAAATTATGTTGAACGTGCCGCTGGCTTTGATCGGAAGCATCGCCGCGATTTATCTGACGGAAAGAGTTCTATCCGTGGCAACGCTCATTGCCTTTATTACTCTATGCGGCATCGCCAGCCGGAACGGAATTATGATGATCAGCCATTACATCCACTTGATGAAGGAAGAAGGCGAGAGCTTTTCAAAGGAAATGATCATTCGTGGCTCGCTGGAGCGCCTCGTGCCGGTCTTAATGACCGCTTCCGCCGCCGCTTTAGCGCTGATCCCGCTCTTGTTGGCCAAGGGCGAGCCGGGCAAGGAGATTTTGTATCCGGTCGCGGTCGTCATTATCGGCGGGCTGATTTCCTCCACGCTCCTGGATATGATCGTGACGCCCACAGTCTTCTATCGTTTTGGAAAGAAGTCCGTTGAAAAACTGCTGCGCGATGAGCGCGAGCAAAGCAAAGGAGATGAGTTATGAAGAAAATAGCAGTAGCAATAATAATGGGAACATTGGTTTTGGTTCCGGCGGCACGGTTAGCGGCGCATGACGAGGGCCATGGCCCCAAGCTCACAGATCAGGCGAAGCAGGGCGGGGTCGTTTCTCCCGTCATTGATAAGAAGGACATTAAATTAGGCGCGAAAGCCGCCGTGGTATATAAAGCGGAGCTAGTTCGCAGCGATGACGGCACGGTCCGGGTTTACCTCTACGACAAAAACATGGTTCCTCTGAACTTGAGCGCTTTTGAAGCGACCGCCAAGGGAGCCGTCGAAATGAAGAAAAACAAGAAGTGGACGACCGTGCCCTTCGAGTTAAAGAAGGAGTCCGATTCTTTCACTGGGATGGCTCCGAAGTCTCCGACCAAACCCTTCAACATTGACGTTACCTATACGGAGAAGGGCAAGCAACTTCTGTCCGCCTTCGATAACCTGGACTGATGAAACTGTTCCTGCTGGCGGGTCTGACGGTCGCACTAAATACTCCGCTCTTTGCCGAAACTATCGAGCTGAAGTATGAAGACCTGCCGGGCTTGGTTACTTCTCAGAACCAGGCTGTGAAAGGCGCAAATGCGTTGGTGGAGTCTGCCGAAAGAAGGACGGGACATTTCGTGCGCTCTTACTATCCGCATTTGCGTGCCGTGGCGGGCGGTGAGAAGTTTGAAACGGGCCGATACGATTCGCGCACCGAACCTTATGGAGAGGTGGAAGCCAGCTTGAACCTGTTTCGGGGCGGGAAGGACAGGCTGGAAGAAGCGATCCTGCGTGCAAGAACAGAGGCCGCTTCGGCTTCTGCGTCTAAGGCTTATCGAGAGGAGTTGCAGAAGGCAAGAGCGGTCTATTGGGATTTGGTGTTCAGCCGGGAAATGATTCAGATACTTACCGAAGCCGCCGAAGGAAATCAAAAAACGCTTGCCGCCGCCAACCGCAGAATCAACCGGGGCCTGGTAACATCCACGGACCGCTTGGAGTTTGAAATTCACGATACGGAGCTGAAGGAGGAAATTGAGAGTTTCCGGCATGAAATCCTTTTGCTGGAAGCGGCGCTCGCGCCTTTGGTTGGAAAGCCCTTGGGAACCGTCTTCAATTCTCCTGCAATGATTCCGCATCAACACGATGAAAGCCTTCTTGCCTTTTCAGGAGCCGAATATCTTGAAGTTCAAACCCTCAAAACGGGTCTTGCGATTGCCAATTTACAACGCAAGGAAATGGCCCGTTGGTGGACTCCTTCGCTCGATATTTACGGAGGAAAGTATCTCTATACTCTTAGAGATAGGGACTATACGAGCCAGGAGGATCGGTATGATACGGCTGCGGGATTGCGGTTGAGCCTTTACTTCTTCGATGGCCTTCAGTCGCGTGCCGAATCGCAGGCTCAGGAACGGCAAGCGCGAGGGGTGGAGGAACAGATACGCT
>JANLTE010000055.1:0-5934 GCA_031362785.1 Elusimicrobiota bacterium | reverse complement strand
GTCGAGCGCGATCCTCGCTGCTCCGATGCCTGCTCGCCGCCCGCGACTTCGAGCGGGTTAAAGACTGCGAGGTAGCGCAGGATTTTCGAGAGCTCTTTTTTTTGATTGGACGGAGCCGAGTAAAAATTTTCGCTCGAGATCCCCACCGAAATCCCCCGCTCAAAATTCTTAATAAGATAGGTCGCTGTGAAGGAAACGGCTTCTTCCAGATCGTCGTCGCTCAGCTTTTTCCAATCTGAAAGCGGCGTCAGGTTGGCCATGAGCTCGCGGTCCAGGTCTTTCTCGGTCTCGAGCGTGATCCAGCGGTCGCGCTTGGCCGAACTTTTCCAGGCGATGCGGCGCGGGTTGTCGCCTTGAGCGTAATCCCGGAGGCCCCAAAAGTTATCGCCCCACCCGCGGTTCGGGTGAGAAGCGTCGCGCTGTTTCGCGGCGTTGGCTTCGATTCGGGACGAAATCGGCACATGGGCGGGATAGACCATTAGCGCTTCGTTTAACTCCGCAACGAGTGATTTTTTAAAAAATCCAAACGGGAATTGGGTTTCGATTTTAATCTCCGGTAAAACATACTCTCCCCTTTTATCCGGACGGATCGCTAAGTCGCGGCTCCTTTGTCCCGCGGCCGGAACGAAAAGAAAAAAAGCCCTCAGGAATTTTTGCGGAGATGTCGGCGCGCGGTTCGTAATGGGGTCTGGGATTTGTACCAAGATCCCGAGCGAGGGAATTTTGCGCTTGGTATTTTTTAGGATCAGGCGGAGCGATGCGGGTTTTCGGGCGGTGATTTCGCCGGGGAGGATCCAATCGATTTCAAGGCCGCGTAAACTCATTTCGGAGATGATGCCTGACGCCGTGATGACGCCCAGCATCATGCCGAACACCATGTAGACCAGATTGTTTCCCGTGTTCATGGCGGCGAATCCGATGCCGAAGGTTAGCAGGACGACGAAAGTTCCGAGGCGCGTAAACTTCAGTTTACGCGGAGGTTTGAGCATTCGCCGGACCCAGCTGAAGAAACCTTCGAGTTTATTTTTTAGCATGACATCCGGTTAAAACTGCGGAGGACGGCGGGGTTAGGTCGGGACAGTGACGCGGTCCAAAATTTCGCGGATGATCTTTTCGGTGGCTTTACTTTCCGGTTCGCCGTTGATCGATTTCAGCATGACGCGGTGCGATAAGACAGCGACGGCGTTTTGCTTAATGTCGTCCGGCAGGACGAAGTCGCGTCCTTCAACCAGGGCGTTGGCTTGCGCCACTCTGCGGAGCGCGATGGATCCGCGCGGACTGACTCCCAGATCCAGAAACGGTGATTCGCGCGTTTCCTGCACGACTTTCAAAATATAATCGTCGAGAGAATTGTCCACTTTTATTTTTCCCACGCGCTCGAAGAGGTTCATCACCTCTTCCTTGCTCATGATGGGCTTTAACTGCTCGATCGATTTCACTCCGATGCGTTCGCGCAACACTTCTTTCTCATGCTCCGCGTCGGGATAGCCGATGGAAAGCCGCATCAAAAACCGGTCGCGCTGCGATTCGGGCAGCGGATAAGTCCCGTAATGCTCGTAGGGATTCTGTGTCGCGATCACGAAAAACGGTTCGGGCAGCGGGTGCGTCTGGCTGTCGATCGAAACCTGGCGCTCGTTCATCGCTTCAAGCAGCGCGCTCTGCGCTTTGGGAGTGGAGCGGTTGATCTCGTCGGCCAGAATCACCTGATGAAATATCGGGCCGCGCTTGAACTCGAACTTCCCGCTTTTGGAATCGTAAATGGAAACGCCCAGGATATCGCTCGGCAATAAATCTGAAGTGAATTGGACGCGCTGAAACGAAAGGTCGAGACTTTTGGCGAGAGCCAGAGCAAGGGTCGTTTTTCCCACGCCCGGAATGTCTTCAATCAGGAGGTGTCCTTCCGATAATAGACAAAGAACGGCTTTCCGGACGACGCCGGGCTTGCCGCGAAAAACTTTCGTAATGTTAGATTCGATTTGTGACGGAGATGTCATGCTTCCTCGTAGGGGAAGTATGGGAGATAAAGCGAATTTTGTAAAGGGGATTAATTAATAAGGAAGCTCGCGGTTCAGCCAGAAGAGCGCGTCAATGGGAACGCCGTGAAGATAGATGCCAAAATGCAGATGCGGCGAGTTGGACACGCCTGTCGAGCCCACGAGCGCGATCCTATCGCCTTTTTTTACGACATCCCCCTCATTGACCGAAATGGTCAAGCAATGCATGTAGACGCTCACAATTCCGTGACCATGGTTGATCATCACCATGTTTCCTTCCTCGGTGAAAGGGCCGGCCAGGACCACCGTGCCGCCGTTCGCCGCCAGCATCAGCGTCCCTTCCTTGGCTCCGAAATCAGTTCCCCTGTGGTAATACCCCTTCCGAATTTTTCCGTTGATGGTCCTGCGCTCCCCGTACCGGCTTTCGATCGGGCCTTCCACCGGTTTCATGAATGGCCCATCCCAATGTTTTTCGGAAGTTTCGCTTTTGAGCGCCGCGCGGATTTTGAGTTTTTCTTCGTCGGAATCGCCCTTGTCCACCAGGGATTTTTTTTCTTTGGTGAGCGGCAGCGGCTCCAGCGGAAATTTCGTCGGGATGATTTTAATTTTGCGGGAAAGGATTTGTTTGTCTTTGACAAAGAGTTTCAAGGGTTTGTGTCCGGTCGGCGCGTTGGCCGGCACGGCGATCATGCAGACCCATTCATTGATTTTGTCGGGGTTGATGTAACAGGGCACTTCGCTGTCCAGAAATTTTGCCCTCAGGGGCATGATGAGCGGCGGCACCTCGTAGCGCACCTCCACGAACTGTCCCTGCGAAACGGTTTTGGGAACTTTCAGCTCCGCGAACAGCGGAACCGCGAGGAACGGAACGATCAAAAAAGCGCCAAGTTTCATCGGATGAATTATAGGATTTTATTTTGTATTATTGAAACCGATGCTTCGGAAGTATGCGGGTGTCCCGACTTTTCTTATTCCATAAAATTAAGGAAGCGGGACGCCGCGAAATACTTAAGAAGTCTTTTCAAGGACTTTCGCGGGTGTAGTTCAATGGTAGAATGATAGCTTCCCAAGCTTTAGACGTGGGTTCGATTCCCATCACCCGCTCAACTTTCCGGATATAGCTTATCCAAATCAAATCCTGCCTCAATTAAAGCGCGCCGTTCCCCTCGGGAAAAATGTTGGCTTTGCCGGATTCTTTCGATGACTCGGGGAATTTGGCCGGCCAGCAGAAGTATTTTTCCATGTACGCATAAGCTTTCGTTGCGGGACGAAAGCTCGGTCAGCGTCCTGGTCAGTTCTTCTCGTTGATAGGCATAAAGGTCTTGAATGGTTTCTTCTTTCATTTTAGTTTTTCTCCGCAATTTTTTTTGCCTGCTTCAAAACTTCCACGAACATTTTCATCGTCAATAAACCGGTCTGGGTGTTCTGGCGGCTGGGGTGGTAGATGTCGACCAGTGTCGGTTGTCCGGCAAACGCGTGCACCGTGCCGTGTTTAAAATTGTGCTGCGATTTTCTTTCTCCAATCAAGTTTAAATAGTAGTCGTGAGCGATGCGCCCGAGAGCGATTACTACTCGCAAATTTTTCAGGAGCGTCATTTCTTCCCGCACGTACTCTACACAATTCTTAATTTCCTGAGGGAGCGGTTTGTTTTGCGGCGGGGCGCAGCGGGCGACCGCGGTGATGTAGGCGTCGATTAACTGGAGCCCATCGTCGATCGCTTCGCCGTTGGGCTGGTTCGCGAGGCCAACCTGGTGCAGGGCCGGAAACAGAAACCGACCTGAGGCGTCGCCCGTAAACATTCGTCCGGTGCGGTTCGAGCCGTAGCGTCCGGGAGCGAGGCCGAGCAGCAATATCCGCGCGTCCGGATCGCCGAAACTGGGCACCGGTTTGCACCAGTATGTGGGAAATTTATTGCGGATGTCAGCGATATATTTCACGAGGCGAGGGCATCGATGGCAGGCCGTGACCCTGTCCTGAAGGCTACTTAAGGAAGCGGATGATTGTTTCACGTGGTAAAAACCCCCCTATTTTACGCATTTCTGAGCCTCAAAGCGTTCCCAATGACCGAAACGGAGCTGAAAGTCATGGCCAGGGCTGCGATCATGGGGCTGAGCAGGATCCCGAAGACGGGATAGAGCGCTCCCGCCGCGATGGGAATTCCAAGCGCGTTGTATCCGAACGCGAAGATTAAATTTTGAACGATGTTCGCCCGCGTTTTCCGACTCAAATGATAGGCGTGAACGAGAGCGGAAATGTCGCCTCTGACGAGGATGATGCCCGCGCTCTGCATGGCGATATCGGTGCCGGATCCCATGGCGATCCCCACATCGGCTTGAGCCAGGGCTGGCGCGTCGTTGATGCCATCTCCCGCCATTCCAACCTTGCGACCTTCCAACTGCAACTGCCGAACGGTCTCCGCTTTATCGCCGGGCAAAACTTCCGCTTTCCAGTCCTTGATATCGATCTGTTGCGCGATAGAGGCGGCAACCTTAGGGTGGTCTCCGGTGAGCATGAGAACTTTAATTCCAACATCCTGCAGGTCCCTGATCGCATTTTTCGACGAAGATCGGATGGGATCGGCGATGATCACCGCTCCCGCCGGCTTTCTCGCGATTACCAAATAAAGCGCTCCCTCCCCCCTTTCATGGTATTTTTCGCACTCCTTCTCCAATGGGTTTGCGTCGATGCCCAGTTTATTCAGCCAGGCGGCGCTGCCGATGGCCGCTTTTTGGCCGGAGACATCTCCGCTGATGCCGTATCCGGGTTCGATGCGAATGTTTTGCGCGTCGGGCGGAGCGCAGTTTTTTTCTTGCGCGAACGATTGAATGGCGCGCGCGACGGGATGTTCGCTGCCTTTCTCGAGACTGGCCGCGACTTCGAGCAGCTGCGTTTCGGTAAACCCGGGCAGCGTAAAAATCTTTTGGACGCGCGGTTTGCCCTCGGTGAGCGTGCCGGTCTTGTCGATGATGATCGTATCGATCTGCGCGAGCGTTTCGAGCGCGGCCGCGTCTTTAACGAGGATGCCGGACTTGGCGCCCTGTCCCACCGCTACCATGATGGACATGGGCGTGGCCAGGCCCAGAGCGCAGGGGCAGGCGATGATGAGCACCGACACCGCGCTGACGAGCGCATAAGCGGCTTTGGGATCGGGTCCGAACTGCCACCAGAGCGCGAACGCCGCCGCGGCGATGAGTATCACGGCGGGTACGAACACTGCTGAAACTTTATCCGCTAATTTCTGAATGGGAGCGCGGCTCCGCTGCGCGTGGCACACGAGCTCGATCATTTGCGCGAGCATCGTTTCGGTTCCCACTTTATCCGCGCGCAGGATGAAACTTCCAACCTGATTCACCGTTCCGCCGATCACTTTGTCACCGATCACTTTATCGATCGGCAACGATTCGCCCGTCATCATCGATTCGTCTATCGAAGCGCGCCCTTCAACGAGCGTTCCGTCCGTCGGGATTTTTTCGCCCGGTCGCACGCGGATGCGGTCGCCCGGCCGGATCTGCTCGATGGGAACATCCAGTTCCTCTCCGCCGATTCGGATCACGCGCGCCGTTTTGGGCGCGAGCGTCATCAAGGATTTCATGGCGCCGCTCGTTTTGGAACGGGCTTTCAGTTCCAGAACCTGTCCGAGAAGCACGAGCGTAGTGATGACCGCCGCGGATTCAAAGTAGAGGTGAAGCGAACCGTTGTTCATGCGAAAAGTATCCGGAAACAGGTTTGGAAATATCACCGCCGCCGCGCTATAAAAATAAGACGCGCTCGTGCCAGCCGCGATCAGCGTGAACATGTTCGGCGAAACATTTTTGATGGAAGTCCAGGCCCGCGCGAAAAATGGCCATCCGCCCCAGAGCACGATGGGAGTCGCGAGCAGAAACTGAATCCATCCAAATCCCGGCCCGCTGAAAAAAAGCGAGGACATCGCGCGCATCT
>JANLTE010000038.1:0-5191 GCA_031362785.1 Elusimicrobiota bacterium | reverse complement strand
ATTTTTTTTGTGCTAGGTTGCTTCTTCGCTTTTCTCGCCGTGGCGCTGGGAGCGTTTGCAGCGCACGCCTTGAAAAATAAGCTCACTCTAGAAATGTTTAGCATCTACGAAGTCGGCGTCCGTTATCACATGTATCACGCGCTGGCGCTCTTCGTTGTCGCATGGGCGTTCGCGCGCTGGCCCGAGGCCACCTTTTCGGTCCCGGGAGTTTTATTTACCCTGGGAATCGCTCTATTCTCCGGAAGTCTTTATGTTTTGAGCCTCACCGGTTTAAGGTGGCTGGGTGCCATCACCCCCATCGGCGGGCTGTGTTTTCTTCTCGGCTGGTTTTTTCTAGCTCTCAAAGTCTGGCGATTGAGATAATGCCCATCCTCTCCGCCTCTAACCTCAGAAAAACTTATTATTCCCAAGTGACCGGAAGCGCGATCCACGCGCTTGGGGGTGCGAGTATCAGCGTTGAAGCAGGCGAAATATTCGGAGTATTGGGGCCCAACGGCGCCGGGAAAACGACGCTGCTCAATTGCTTGTCGCTGCTGCTGGAGCCCGATGAAGGCGAGATTCAACTTTTCGGAGCGGACGCGCGGCGGTCACCCCTCAGAGTAAAGGGGCGGCTAAACATGAGCTCAGGGAACGCCAACTTTCCCTGGTGCGCGACGGTGCGCGAAAATCTGCGCTTTTACGGATACCTGTACGGTTTGTGGGGGAAGAAGTTGACGGCGCGTATGGACGAGCTCATCGATTTAATGGAACTTTCCAGTTTCGTAGACCGGCGGTTTGACGAGCTTTCCACCGGAACCAAGCAGCGGCTCGCCTTGGCCAAAGCGCTTATCAATTCTCCTGAACTTCTGTTCCTGGACGAGCCCACGATCGGCCTCGATCCGGACGTTTCGCAGAAGATTCGGTCCTTTATTAAACGGCTGAACCAGGAAAAGAAAATCACGATTTTACTGACTTCTCACTACATGCCTGAAGTGGAACAGCTGGTGGATCGCGCGGCGTTTCTGCAGGACGGAAAAATCCTGACGATCGGCACTCCCCGGCAGTTGAAAGATCAGTTTAACGCCAATAATATGGAGGAAGTGTTTATCCAGTTGACGCATCAGGCGGACAAACATCATTGATGGCCAGTTACCTCATCCAGGTTTTTGCGTTTTCATATCGAAATTATATTTTCGCAAAGCGAAACATTTTTTTTCTGGCCGAAATGCTCTTTTGGCCCGTGATGGGAATTTTATCGGTGGGGTTGATGGGAAGTTTTCTGAAGCTGGAGGAAAACACGCTGGCGTTCGTGCTTACGGGAGCGATCGCGGCGGGCGTGCTTCAGGTCACTCAGCTCGATGTGGGCTATTCTCTGCTGTACGACGTTTGGTCTAAAAGCGTCAAGCATACCTTTTTGTCGCCCATCCACATGTCGAGCGCTATTCTGGGCGCCTGGTTAACGGGAATGGTTCGCGGAAGTATTATTTTTATCGCACTGACCTTGATGGCCCGAATCTTTTTTGGATTTCATCTGCCGACGCTCGCTCCCTCAGTACTTTTCTTGTTCGGAATATTTTGGATGTCCCTCATTTCTGGCATGGGTGTTTGGATCTTGGTTCTGCTTTACGGGCAGCGCGCCGAGGTGGCGGTTTGGGCGGCTTCCTATTTGATCATGGTTCTCTGCGGCCTCTATTATCCCGTGGGAATTTTCCCCGAGCCCTTTCTCACCCTGGCTAAACTAATTCCGCTCACCTATTTTTTGGATGGAATTCGCGGTTTTTACGGATTCACGCCGATGTTCGCTCACGCGTTTAAAACCGGAGCCGCCTTCTGCGTGATTTACACGGTCGGGGGGATGTTTTTAGTTCAAGCGGCGCTCAACCACTCGCGAAAGAACGGGCAGCTCTTGAGGTTGTCGGAATAATGGAGATCGTGCGGCCAGTGGTCCTCGTAACGGGCGCTTCCCGCGGAATCGGGCGCGCAATTGCCATCGCGTTTGGAAAGAAAAAATACCGCGTTGCCATCAATTATTATCAGACCGATGACGCCGCAAAGGCGTTAGCCAACGAGCTGCAGGACCTGGGCGCCGAATCCGTTTTGGTGAAAGCGGACGTTTCCAATTCTAAAAAGGTCAGGAACATGCTCGATGTCATCGAAGAAAAATGGGGTGAGATCAACATTTTGATCAATAACGCCGGGATTACGCGCGACCGGTCCATTTTGAAAATGTCAGATGAAGAGTGGAAGGAAGTGATGGACGTCAATTTGAGCGGGGCGTTCTGGTGCCTGCGCGAGTGCGCGCGGCGCATGGTGAAGCAGAAGGACGGATCGATCGTGAATATCGCTTCGATCGTTGGGGCGCGCGGATCGGTGGGGAACGCAAATTATGCCGCTTCGAAAGCGGGGCTCATCGGGTTAACGAAGTCTGCGGCGAAGGAGTTGGGGCGCTTCGGCGTGCGGGTGAACGCGGTCCTGCCGGGTTACCACCTGACGGACATGGGACAGGAAATAAACGATGAACAGCTGTTGTCCATCCGCAAATCGCACACGCTAGACCGGTTAACGGATATTTTGGAACTCTCGGAGTTCGTCGCCTTCGTTGCCGAGCAGAAATCAGCCAGCGGGCAGGTTTACAATTTCGATTCGCGGGTTTTATAGATGAGAGATTATTCCGTAGCGGTAACGGGTCTGGGCTTAATTACACCGCTGGGTTGCGGCGTAGACCTAAACTGGAGCCGGATCCGCCGCGGAGATTCGTTGGCGAACGAGCCGCAATCGCCCGATCTTCCGCCGGAACTGAGCGCTTTCGCGCGGAGCTCGCCGTTCGTCAACCCGAACGGTCACCACCGGCTTTTTCCAATGGCGTTCGCGGCGGTTCAAGAAGCGCTTCGGTCGGCGAATTTGAATCGCGATCAATTAAAGAACCTGCGCGTGGGCTGTTCGGTTTCAGTCTCGAAACCCGTTATCGCGTTCACGAAGAAAGATGAGTCCATCGATTTTTTGGAGCAGTATTTTCCGGACGCGGTGGGGCGCTACATTTTGCGCGAACTGGGAGTTTCGGGGCCTTGCATCAACATTATCGCGGCCTGCGCTACGGGGGTCCATTCGATCTTGGCCGCGTCCCGCTGGCTCGCCGAAAATAAATGCGATATCGTTTTATGCGGGTCCATCGAGTCCAGTCTCCATCCGCTCATCGTCTCCGGATTTAAACAGATGGGGGTTTTATCCGAATCGCCGCGGCCTTTCGACCGCGACCGGAACGGATTCATGATGGGCGAAGGCGCCGGGGTTCTCATTTTGGAGCGCAGGTCTGACGCTATAGCGCGGGGCGCGACGCTCACAGCCGAGCTGGCGGGCTGCGCGGTGGGCACCGATGTTTCGCATCCGACCTTATTCGATAAAACCGGAGACTCCATCGTTTCGGTTTTAAACAGGGCTTTGCTGGACGCTCAGATTGAGCCGCGCGATCTCGATTATTTGAACGCGCATGGGACCGGAACGGTTTTGAACGATTCAATTGAGGTCCACGCGATCAAAAAAGTGTTCGGCACCGAGGCAAGAAATTGTTCCGTCTCGTCCACCAAGGGATCGACGGGGCATTTGCTTGGCGCTTCAGGGAGCGTGGAAGCCGCGATCACCTGCCTAGCGATCCGCGATCAATATGCGCCGCCGTCAGCCTGCATCCGGACGCCGGACTCTGATTTGAATTTCGTTCTGGGCCAGGGCCAATCAAAAAAAATCGGCCATGCGGCTTCGCTTTCATTCGGTTTTGGCGGTCCGATCGGCGCGGTTATTTTTAAAAGATAGCGAATATGCGCGAGTTCATTTCCTCCGAAAATCAAAAAATCAAGCAGGATGTTTCCTGGCGAGAACTAAACGCGCTTGAGCAATCGAACGCGCGCGCGATTGTGAGCGAAGGGCGAAGCTATCTCAACTTTTCGAGCAACGATTATTTGGGATACTCGACGGATCCCCGCGTGATCGCGGCCGCGCAGGGGGCCTTGGCAAAATATGGCGCCGGAGGACGATCTTCCCGTCTGGTATCAGGCACTTTAGAGCTGCATCAGGAACTCGAGCAAAAGCTGGCGAAGTTTAAGGGAACTGAGTCGGCGCTATTATTTCCGACCGGATTCATGGCGAACTTGAGCGTGATATCGGCGCTACTGGGCCCGGGCGACGCTGTGATTTTGGACCGGCTGTGCCACGCTTCGCTCATTGACGGCGCGGTTCTGTCGCGAGCTCGTATTTTCGTTTACGATCACGCTTCGCCGGAATCGCTGGAAAAAGTTTTGCGGCGCACAAAAACTTACGCGAAGCGGCTCGTGATTACGGAATCCGTTTTCTCCATGGACGGCGATTTCGCCCCGCTGCCCGAACTGTCGCGGCTCTGCCAGGATCATGGAGTGTGGCTCATGGTGGACGATGCGCATGCGGTCGGAGTATTCGGCAAGAATGGAAGCGGGATGGCCGAGCATTTCGGCCTGAACGGAAAAATTGAAATTGCGGTCGGCACCTGTTCCAAGTCGCTCGGTTCGCAGGGAGGATTTGTTTGCGGATCGAAAGATTTCATCGATTTTCTGGTTAACAGAGCGCGGCCTTTGATCTATACCACCGCGCTCGCGCCCGCTTCGGTTGCCGCGTCGTTAAAATCATTGGAGCTCATTCAATCGGAACCGAAGAGGCGAGAACGTTTGCTGCGGATGTCGGGAAACTTAAATCAGTTTTTGCGGCAGAACTTCAACCAGCCCGCCTCGAACAGCCAAATTGTTCCGTATCTGGTTGGATCCAACGAAAACTCGGTGCAGATTTCAAGGCAATTAAAGGAATTGGGAATTTTCGCGCCCGCGATCAGGCCTCCGACCGTCCCGAAAAACGAATCGCGCCTCCGATTTTCCCTAACCAGCGCGCACCAAGCCGAAGACATCGACTCCCTTCAGCGAGTTCTTCTAAAAGTCGCATCCGATAAGGAAGCGCCCGCCGTTCGTTGAATCCATCCAAGAAAATTTTTATTACCGGAACCGGAACCGAGGTCGGCAAGACTCTGGTTTCCTGCGCGATCGCGCGCTATTGGGCCAATAATAACTTCGATGTTGGCGTTATGAAACCCATCGCGTCCGGCGGGATTGAGCTAAAGGGCGAGAAGAGGTTCATATCGGAAGATGCCCTGCTGTTAAAAAACGCCGCTCGCTCCTCAGATTCGATCCGTCTCATT
>JANLTE010000368.1:0-1915 GCA_031362785.1 Elusimicrobiota bacterium | reverse complement strand
CGAAGCGCCCCAGTTTTTCGGCGAGCTTGAGGTAGGGCGTCGCCTTTTCCAAAACTTCCGGTTCGAGCGACGGCAGGTTGATCGCGTTTCTCACGACGCCCCGCTCAAAAAAATCTTTCATCGAGCTGCCCAGCTCGAGCGCCACTTTCACCTGCGCTTCTTCGGTGGAGGCGCCGAGGTGCGGCGTTAAAATCAGGTTTTCTTGTTTAAAAAGATCCTCGTTCTTCGGGGGTTCGCTCTGGTAAACATCGAGCGCCGCGCCCTTAATCTTTTTGCTTTGGAGCGCGCGGATGAGGGCCGCTTCGTCCACCAGTTCGCCGCGGGCGCAGTTAATGAGCCGGGCGTCGGGTTTCATTTTCGCGAGCGTTTCATCGTTGATGAGGTTTCGGTTTTGATCCGTAACGGGAACGTGCAGCGAAATGTAATCGGCGGTCTTAAAAACTTCATCGAGCGTCGCGGGGTGGATCCCGTTGGACTTCATGTGCGCTTCGGACACGAACGGATCGTAAGCGATGACTTTCATGTCGAACGACTGCGCGCGCTTAGCGACTTCTTTGCCGATTCGCCCGAACCCAACGAGCCCGAGCGTCTTACCCTGGAGCTCAGTGCCGACAAACTTTTCCCGTTTCCACTGACCGGCGCGCGTCGAAGCGTCGGCCTGAGGAATGTTGCGGGAAAGCGACAGAATTAACGCTACGGTGTGCTCCGCCGCCGAAATAGTGTTTCCGCCCGGCACGTTCTGCACCACGATGCCCCGTTGGGTTGAGGCCGGCACGTCGATATTGTCGATCCCCACGCCCGCGCGCCCCACGAACTTTAAATTGGGCGCTTTTTTAAGGAAGTCCGCCGTAACTTTAGTTTTAGAGCGGACCAAAAGCGCCGATGCGCTTTCAATCTCGCGCTCGAGCTCCGCCTGATCTTTTACGAATACGAGATCAAAAGTGCCGTTGGCGTTGACCGGGCCAAGCCCGTCGGCGTCAATGCCGTCGGCAACGATGACTTTAATTAAGTTTTTGACGGACTTCAATTTAGGGCTCATGGTTTCGGCAACCGCTCCGGTCATTTGCTTCCCACCGGCGTTTTCATGGCCGTGAGAGTCTCAGCCAGCGCGTCCATGCCTTTTTGGATGTCTTGTTTCTGGATGTATCCCATATGGGCCACGCGCACGACTTTGCCTTTCAATTTTTCTTGCCCGCCCGCGATCGAAATGTTGTGCTTATCAACGATCGCCTGGACGATCTTTTCACCGTCGAGTCCTTCCGGCACGTAAAACGCGGTTAAAACATCGCAGGGATCTTTTGGGAACTGCTTTAAACCGATCTTCGTTCCATAGTCCCGGGTAAATTTCGCCAAATCCTTCGCTTCCTGCCACACCACGGGCATCGTTTTTTTCTTGAGCATCTTCAAGCTGACGTTGGTGGAGCGAATGAGCGATATCGCCGGAGTATAAGGAGTCTGCCGGTCATCATGATATTTTTCCATGGTGAGGAGGTCCCAGTAGAATCTCGGAGACTTGGCCGCCTTCACCAGTTCCCAGGCTTTGGGGCTGGCGGCGATAAATCCGAGCCCTGGCGCGGCCATCAGGCCTTTTTGCGAAGCGGAAATCACTACGTCGCACTTCCAGTCGTCCATGTGGAGCTCCTGGCCGCCGAGTCCGGAAATCGCGTCTACCACGAGCACCGCTTTCGTTTTGGCCACGAGCTGTCCGAAGCTTTTAATGTCTGAGGCCATGGAAGTCGATGTGTCGGTATGGGTCGAATACACGGCTTTGGCGTCCGGGTTTTCGGATAACGCTCTCTCAAGGTCAGCGGGTTTAACCGCGAAGCCCCACTCGGAACGGACGGGTACCACATTGGCTCCGAACGAAGTTAAAATCTTTACGAAGCGTTCGCCGAAGACTCCGCTGGCGCACACG
>JANLTE010000336.1:0-1920 GCA_031362785.1 Elusimicrobiota bacterium | reverse complement strand
AAGGACTTCGGCGGACCATGGCACGGGCTTCCGTACCGCGTTTGCCTCTCCAATTTGGCAGCCAAGGGCGCTACCCAACGAGGGCACGTACCCAAACGCCTTGGGTACGTGGAATCGCCAAAGGTCCCTGGATTTTATGCGGTTTGCCGAGCACGTACCCACGAACGGCAGGGGCACGTGGTATGAAAGAATGTCACGTTCGTAATAAACTGTTCTAACGTCGTAATACCGAAGAGTCGATGCCCACCGCCAAAATGGCTTGGGGAAGGCCATGCTCCGGCTTCCGCACCAGGCCGAAGGGGGCGTCGAATGGTTGGGCGGTTGAACCTTGTGGTCATCCGGCAGATGCAATTGCAGAAGAATTACTGAGCGAAATACCAAACGGCACCGATCGTCGTAACAATCACGACGCCGATAAAGATGAGTTCCTGCGACGCAGATCGCGGAAAAGTCGGCGGCCCAACGCTCCCAGCGCTCAAACTCGACTCAGCATGACGGTAGCCCCACCACGATCGCAAATTGAAAACTATCAACAGGACGGTGGTGAAGCCAACGAAAACCGTCAAGGTCGGGACTACTGGCCGCGCCCAAAGCATCTCCTGCGCGTTGGGCTGAGTTCTCAACCAAACATATCCGGCAGTGATTGCGATTAGGAGCTGGATGTACAGCTTGAAGCTTTCAAGAATCTTGTCATTCAAGTGCTGAAGCTGGGACGTCACAACTTTATATCTCTCCAAATCTGATACCTCGGGGCCATTTGCGGGGGCCTGCGTGTTCGAACTGGCAGCAGCGCTCATCGTCTTCTCCTTGGTCAAAATGCAGCACCGGAAGCCGGCGCGTACATTTGATTATTCGCTTTCTGCCGCAAGAGATTTAAGCACGCCGCGTCTGTACGTCGGAACTTCTGGACTCACCGCCAACAAAGCTCAATCTGAAGCATACATGTTTTTTGGTATCTGAAAACGCAGTTCACCGGTGCCTTTAAAGTTGCGCGCAGGTAGTTTCAACTGAAGGTGTTGCGTATTTTGAACTGGCAACGAAAAAACAATGACATCCGAAACAGTCTTTCCGGGATAAATATCGGTTTGCTTAATTTGGCTGATAGGATGATTAAAAATACCAAAACCAATCGTCTTGTACACGTTTCCAAAGTTATCTGTCAGACCTGGTTGCGTGCCGAAGTCCACGGAGCCCCAGCCTCTGTATGAAACGAGCTTGGTCTCGCTGAGATTTTCAATGGTCAACGCCACTTGTAATAACTCGTCTTTCGACTTCGTTCCGAGCTTACCAATGTCGGTTAGTTCTACATGCCCAATTTTTGCGCCAGTAATCTTCACACGAATATCGCCTTGTTTCGCGAAAGACGTGCTTGCATCCGCCCATTCGTCTTCGCTTTTCGTTTTCTTCGTTGCGGGTTTGTTATCACCCTTTGGTGCGCTGGCATCTGCCCATTCGTCTTCGGCTTTCGTTTTTTTCGTTGCGGATTTGTTATCACCTTTGTTCACATTGTTTTCGACGACCTGATTCGGCATTTTTTCTTGCTTGCCAATTTCGCCAATGCTGGCTGCGGCTATTACCCAAATGAACGCGATCCCAATGGCAAACGCATTGAGAAAGGAACCAGCAATCGGAAATCCGATCCCGCGTCCACTGCGCATAAGGGAAACGGTCCCGCCAATAAGTCCAAGGAGCAACCCAAGCGCACTGATTGGCAGGCTGAGCATTCCAATGCATGGGACTAAGCTTAATACGAAAGCAAGGAGTCCGAGTATCAGCGACGCAATGCCCAAGGAATGTGCTGCACCGGAACCGGCTGGTTGGGATTGTTCGCGTGGCGGTTCGGCGTAGGATTCCTCTTCTTCCGATACAAGCTGTCCAATCGGAGTAATCCTATCCGAGCTTTGAAATTCCGTACCGTCA
>JANLTE010000312.1:0-2029 GCA_031362785.1 Elusimicrobiota bacterium | reverse complement strand
TGGTTTCCCTGCCACGACGCGCCGCACGACCGGACCACGACCGAACTCATTGCCACCGTTCCCGCCGGGTTTACCGCCGTCTCCAACGGACAGTTGGTTCGAACCTCGCACAACAAGCGCGCGGGAACCTCCACCTTTCATTGGAGCCAGAAAATTCCACATGCGACCTATCTCGTCACATTGACCGTGGGGCGATTTTCAGAAATCAAAGACCGTTGGCGACAGGTTCCAGTTCTTTATTATTGCGAGAAGGGACGCGAAGCCGATACGAAGCGCGCGTTCGGAAAAACGCCCACGATGCTGGAGTTTTTTTCCAAGTCGATCGGCGTTTCCTATCCCTATTCGAAATACGCCCAGGTGGCCGTGGCGGATTTCATCTATGGCGGAATGGAAAATACGTCCGCCACCACGCAAACCGACGGGGCGCTATTAGATGAGCGGTCCACGCTGGATTACACGAGTGACGAATTGGTGGCGCATGAACTGGCGCACCAATGGTTCGGCGACTATCTGACGTGCAAAGACTGGTCTCACGCTTGGCTGAACGAAAGCTTCGCCACGTATTTCGAAGCGCTTTTCAAACGTCACGATTTGGGAGAAGACGAATTCCTCTACGAAATTCGCCGAAACGCCCACGCCTATCTGGACGAGGATAAAAACCGCTATCGCCGCCCGATCGTCACCCGCGTTTTCAAACACCCCACGGATTTATTTGACCGGCACCTGTATGAAAAAGGATCGGTGGTTCTTCACATGCTTCACCGGAACCTGGGCGAAAAACTTTTCTGGAAATTCATCGGCCAGTACGTGCGATCAAATCGCGGGAAAGCGGTGGAGACAACAGATTTAATTCAAGCCATTGAAACCGCAACGGGCCGCGACCTGCGGCGCTTTTTCGACCAATGGGTGTATGGGCCGGGCCATCCCGAGTTTAAAATTCAGGCGTGGTGGGACGCGCGAAAAAAAGAAGTGACGGCGCGCGTCGTTCAAACCCAGGGGACAAACGACTCTGATGTGTTTCACCTCAAAACGCAATTTCTCTTTTTAACCAACGCCGGAGAAACGCGCGAAGACGTTCAGATTACAAGCAAAGCGCACCTGTTTCATTTCAAGATGGCGGCCGCCCCTCGCATGGTCCTGTTCGATCCGGACCACGTGATTTTGGGCCGTCAAACATTTCCCAAATCGGACGCGTGGCTGTTGAATCAACTCACCCTCGACAAAAACCCGCTGGGCCGCATCGATGCGGCGCATGCGCTGGCGAACCGAGGCAATGACGCCGCCTTTGCTGCGCTGAAGCGCGCATTCGTCAAAGATATTTTTTGGGGGGTGGCCGTCGAAATCGCGTACGCCATCGGGTCCTTTAAAAACGAAGAGGCCGCCACCGTTCTTCTCGAAGGTCTCAACAAAACAAATCACCCCAAAGTGCGCCGCGCCATTTACGGGGCGCTTCGGAGTTTTAAAAACCAGAGAGTCGTTTCTGAAATTGAATCACGGTTTCGAACCGAACCCAGCTATTTTGTGGAAGCGGAAGGTATTCGCCTGGTGGGTTGTTCGTCCCACGCAAAGGCGGACGGGGTCTTAACAGACGCGCTGAAAAAAGAATCCTGGAACGATGTGCTCCGGAGCGCGGCTCTGGAAGGACATGCCGCGAGACGGTCGGAAAAATCCATCTTGATTCTGCTGCAACACACCAAATGGGGCCATTCGCACAAAGTCCGCATGGCGGCCATTCGCGGCCTGGCGGAATTCGGCGCTGGACATGACGCCATCCAAAAACGGTTGATGGACCTTTTACGCGACCCGTACCTTCTCGTTCAATTGGCCGCAGTCCGCGCCCTCACCCAGATCGGAGATGAACGCGCTGTTCCCGCCTTAAAAAAATTGACCAAAGGCCACCTGGACGGCCGCCTCCTCCGCCTCTCCGACGAAGCCATCACCAAAATCACGAAAGGATTTTAAACGGATTGTTAAATTAAGCCGCGGATTGGCTCCCAAATTTTTTAGTTCCCCTCCCCGTGAGGGGAGG
>JANLTE010000244.1:0-2399 GCA_031362785.1 Elusimicrobiota bacterium | reverse complement strand
GCCTTCAAGCCGCGATCGCGGAAGTGAAAATAAATTTGACGGAATATAACCTTTCGCAGACCTCAAGGACGCTTTACGCTTTCATCTGGAGCGAGTTTTGTGACTGGTTCATCGAACTGTCCAAAATTCGCATGATGGATGTTTCGAACACCGCGAGCCGCAAAAACGCGTTAGGCCTTTTGAGCTATCTGCTCGATCAAATTTTTAAGCTCCTACACCCGATCATGCCCTTCATCACGGAAGAAGTGTGGAAGAACCTGCAGGCGCGCGTTAAAAACGGACAAACTGGTTCCATCCTTTTAACTTCCTATCCGGAAAGCGAACCTCGGTTCATCGACGCTAAGGCGGAAGAGGAAATGAGTTTGTTGATGCAATCGATCACCGCGGTCAGGACCATCCGCGCGGAAATGAACGTTCCCCCCTCCATCAAATTGACTCTTTTTATCCGCACTAAAAATCCGGTCGCCGAAGCCCTGATTAAAAAACATGCCCATTACATTCAAGCGCTCTGCCGGTCCGAAAAAATGGAAATCGGCGAAACAATTCAAAAACCAATGAAGGCGGCGGCCGCCGTTTTCAAAGATTTCGAAATCTTCATTCCCCTTGAAGGCATCATCGATTTCACGAAAGAAAAAGAAAGACTGGCCAAAGAGCGGGCCAACCTTGAAAACCAGCTGGCCCTAGTGGAAAAGCGGCTCTCGGACCCCCAATTTAAAACCCACGCGCCCGAAGATGAGGTCAAAAGGACCGAAGCGCGCAAGCTGGAATCGCTGGAAAAACTGAAACGGCTCGAAGAACATCTCTCATCTATCGGATAAATAACCGTGGCGAATATTTTATTGGTCGATGACGAAGCGGATCTCATTTCAATTCTCAGCGATCTCCTTGCCGCGGCAGGGCACAGCGTCGATTCCGCAACGGATGGAGAAATCGCGCTCAAAAAAATTGAAAACAACAAATTCAATCTGATTATCACCGACATAATGCTCCCGAAGTTCGACGGATGGCACATCGCAAAAAAAGTGAAAGAAAGTCCGAATGCATCGGGAACTCCTGTCCTCATCATGACCGCAAAAACCGACAACATCGCCAAGCCTTTTGATAATCACGAATTTCTCGGCACCGTTCAACATCTGCTGTCTTTAAAGGACTGAAGGACCTTTTCGCCAACGCCTTAACAAGTGATGAAAAAATTCCTTTCGTTCGTTAAAATCGAACATACCCTCTTTTCCCTCCCGATTGTCTTCGCGGGATCGCTCTTGGCGCTGCCAAAAAACACATATCCATCATTGGGGCAATGCGCCGTTATATTTTTGGCTGTGCTTGGAGCGCGATCGGCCGGATTTGCCATGAACCGTGTGATCGATAAAGACATTGACGGACAAAATCCCCGAACGAAGTTCCGAGAAATTCCCTCCGGACTCATTTCAGTTCAATCCGCCTGGATATTCATTGCGGCCAACTGCCTTATTTTCCTGATCGCAGCCGGTACGATTTCAAAAACCTGTCTGACGCTCGCCCCCATCCCTCTGCTTTTATTTTTTATCTACCCTTTCCTTAAGAGGTTCACGATGTGGGCGCACCTGGGACTAGGGATCGCCTGGGGTATCGCGCCCCTCGGAGGTTATCTGGCGATTAATTCCATGCTTTCCCCCTTCGCCAGGTTGTACCCACCCCTATTGCTCGCGGTCTTCTGTATTTTTTGGGTGGCCGGATTCGACGTCGTTTACGCGCTCCTGGATGAAAAATTTGACCAGGATACCGGCGTTTATTCGATGCCATCAGTCCTCGGAAGCAAAGATGCTATAATAGTTTCGGAGCTGTTTCATTTCGCCGCCTTCCTGACTTTAAGTCTACTCGTTTTTCATTTCTTAAATAGACCTGCGGCTTTGGCGTTGTGGGCAGCCGCAGGGGTTCTACTTTCGATCAGCCACTGGAAACTTGCAACCGAGGAGCTAACTCCCAAAGTCATCGATTTCGCGTTTTTTAAAGTGAACGCAGCGCTGGGGTTCATTATTTTATTATTAGTTTGGGCCGGGAGGTAACCATGAAGACAATCATTGGCATGACGGGCGCGTCGGGATCGTTATTCGGCGTAGAATTATTGAAACAGCTACCGGGCGAAAAATATTTGATCGCTTCGAAATGGGGCAAGTCCGTGCTCGCTCAAGAAACGGGCATGACTTTCGATCAACTCACGCCCTACGCCACGCAGGTTTTCTCAAACGAGGATTTATCGTCGCCCTTCGCTTCAGGATCGAACCCCTTTGACGCCATGGTGATCCTCCCCTGCACCGCTTCAACCCTTGGCAAAATCGCTTCGGGCATCGCCGACTCGCTCATCACGCGCGCGGCATCGGTAGCTTTGAAGGAACGGCGCAAACTGATCGTGTGTTTGC
>JANLTE010000356.1:0-2556 GCA_031362785.1 Elusimicrobiota bacterium | reverse complement strand
AAGAAATTCTGATTGAAGAACACCCAGCTGCGAAGCCAATTCGTCTTGTTGTCAAATAAAATTCCTTCCTTTTCTGTTTGGGACATTTTAGAACAAATCACCAAAGAACATCCCGTTCTTTTAAATCGCGCGCCGACCCTGCACCGTTTGGGAATCCAGGCGTTTGAGCCCGTGCTGATCGAAGGCAAAGCGATTCAGTTGCACCCGCTCACTTGCGCCGCGTTCAACGCGGACTTTGACGGAGATCAAATGGCCGTCCACGTACCGCTTTCGCTTGAAGCTCAACTCGAAGCCCGCTTCCTGATGATGGCGACCAACAATATTTTATCACCAGCGTCTGGCAAACCCATCGCAACGCCCGCTCAGGACATGGTCCTTGGCTGTTGCTACCTTACTAAAATTAAGGCAGGCGTCCAAGGAGAAGGAAAGATCTTCTCGGGCACCGACGAAGTTATTTCGGCTTATCAAAATGAACAAGTGGACCTTCACGCTAAAATTAAAGTTCGAGGCGTCACTCCCATCCGTGAAGAGGAGCTAAGTGAAAAAGAGCAGAAGATCGCTTCTAATTGGAAGCAATATACTACGGTGGGGCGCATTATTTTTAATCAGGTCGTGCCCAAAGAAATGGGCTATGTGAACCAGGAGCTGAATAAAAAAGAGCTCGCTGGACTCATGGAGCGCTGCTATAAATCGATCGGGCACAATCGCACGATCCAGCTGCTTGAGGACATTAAGAATTTAGGTTACCGGTTCGCGACAAAAGCGGGAATTTCGATTTCCATCGCGGACATGATTATTCCAAGCGCCAAAGAAGAAATGATTAAAAAAGCCCGTGTGTCCGTGCGCGAAATCGAGGCGCAGGCTCGTCAGGGAATTATTACCGATTCAGAGCGTTACAATAAAATCATCGACATCTGGACGCACGTTACTGACAACGTTGGGAAGATCATGTTTGAGGAAATGAAAAAGAAAGACGAAAATGTTTACTCTGAAAAAGAATCCCGTTTCAACTCGGTTTACATGATGGCGAATTCCGGAGCCCGCGGTTCGGCAGCTCAGGTTCGTCAGCTCGCCGGAATGCGCGGATTGATGGCGAAGCCGCAGAAGAAACTCACCGGAGGCGTTGGTGAAATTATCGAGCAGCCCGTCTTGTCCAACTTTCGCGAAGGTTTGACCGTTTTGGAATACTTCATATCTACTCACGGAGGACGCAAAGGTCTGGCCGACACCGCTTTGAAAACCGCGGACGCGGGTTATTTAACTCGGCGCCTCGTGGACGTCGCTCACGACATCGTGATTACCGAGGTGGATTGCGGTACGATTAATGGCGTGCGCATTGGAACTTTGAATTCAGGTGAAGAAATTATTGAGCCGCTCGAGGATCGCATCGTGGGTCGCATGGCGATGGATAACATCGTCGGGCTCCTCGACGAGGAGCGCCTGGTGGAGCTCGGAGAGCTCATCAGTCCTGACATTGCTAAGAAAATTGTGGATTCAGGGATCGATCGCATTCGCATTCGTTCTGTGTTAACCTGCGAGGCTGAGCATGGTGTTTGCGCATCGTGCTATGGCCTAAACCTTGCGACGAGCAAGCCCGTTCAGATCGGCGAAGCGGTGGGGATTATCGCCGCACAATCCATCGGCGAGCCGGGAACTCAGTTGACGCTCAGAACTTTCCATATCGGCGGTACCGCGTCCCGCGTAGTGAAACGCTCCGAAGTTCGCGCCTCAGACGACGGCAACGTTCGCTACTACAATTTGCGCACTATTAAAAATAAGGAAGGCGCCATACTTACGACCGCGCGGAATACTGAAGTTGCCATTCAGACCGAATCCGGTAAAGAGAAGAAGCACTTCGCCATTCCTTACGGTGCCCGTATTAAAATTACAGATGGTAAAAAAATCTCCAAGGGCGAGCTGATCGCCGAGTGGGATCCGTACGCGATGCCCATCATCACGGAACAAGACGGAACCGTGAAGTGGGAGGACATTATCGAAGGTACCACTTTGAGCCAGGAGAAAAATAAAATTACCGGCTTGATTGAACGAGTCATTATTGAGCACCGCGCAGAGCGCATGCATCCCCGCATCCTGATAGGCAAAGGGAGTAAGAAAGACGTGACTTATCCCCTGCCAGTTGACACCAACATCGTTGTTGATGACGGCGAAGATGTGAAAGCGGGCGATGTGCTTGCGAAGATTCCTCAGGAAGTAACGAAGACCAAGGATATTACGGGCGGGTTGCCGCGAGTCGCGGAGTTGTTCGAAGCGCGCAAACCCAAAAACGCCGCGGTGATTTCCGAAATCGACGGAGTGGTGAAGCTCGGAACCAATTTAAAGGGCAACCTGAAGGTGGTCGTCACAAACGAGGAAACGGGCGTGGCTCGCGAATATCAAATTCCTCAGGGAAAACACTTGGTGGTTTATGAAGGCGATAAAGTCGGAGTGGGTGAGTCTTTGACCGACGGCGCCATTAATCCTCACGACATTTTACGCGTCAAGGGTGCTAAAGAATGTCAGGAACATCTCGTGAACGAGATTCAGGAAGTGTACCGC
>JANLTE010000204.1:0-2390 GCA_031362785.1 Elusimicrobiota bacterium | reverse complement strand
GCGGGACAGGTGGAGCAAAATCATTTTAATTCCGTTGATTTCGGAAGAACCCTGAACTTCCCAGAGGTATTTCTTTTTAAGATTCGCAAGGGTTTGCCCAAACCCGGCGAGCCCCGGAAACAAGAAATTGTTGGCAGACCACTTCCGCCAGGAATCCTGAATCACCTGATGAAACCGCGGTGTATAGATATACACATTTTTTCCCGACGCCACAATCGTCTGTGATTCGGGCTTGGTTTGCTCAATCCTAAAGCTGCGCGGCTTCTGAAAGAACGCTTTGCCGGAAGATTCTTTTGTTTCGGAAGTTAATGCGGATGTCATTTTCTGAAAATATTCAATTTGCAAAGAGCCCAGACGCTCGTTCGAGTCAAGCATCTTCTCCTGCAGTTCCTTCACGGTGATCGTTTGAGCCATCAGCGACCCGCCGACAAAAATGCAGGTCAGGATTCCCCAAAAGATCCCCCTCATCCGACTTCTTTATCGACCGCGTGCAGGAACTCCGCGAGGCGGTCGTAATGGATGTGCCATCGATTGGTGTCCTTGGGCTTTTCGATCAACCCTTTTTTCTTGAGGAGAGTGAGAGCCAGATCGTACTTGGCGCCGATCTCTTTATCCGCGCGGAGCAAATCTCCCGAAACTTTTTCGCTTTCGCGTACGACCCGCGCCGCTCGGATCAAAACCTGAAGGTTTTCCTGATTGTCGATGATAGAATCTTCCGCTCCCACTCTAATGAGGGACTCGTAAGATGGCTTGAAATTTTGTTCGCGAATGAACTGAATGACGCGGTTGACTTCAGACTCAGACACGAACGCTCCCTGGAGTCGTACCGGTTTAGGAGCGCCCGTCGCCAAAAAGAGCATGTCCCCTTTTCCCAAAAGGTCTTGAGCGCCCGTCGAATCCAATATTACGCGCGAATCGGTGGAGGACATGACCTGAAAAGAAACCCGTGATGGCAGATTGGCTTTAATGACGCCCGTGATCACGTCGACCGACGGCCTTTGGGTCGCGAGCACGAGGTGGATGCCCACCGCGCGAGCCATTTGAGCGAGGCGCTGAATTAAATCTTCAATCTCGCGGCCCACCACGATCATTAAATCGGCCAGCTCATCGATGACTACGACGATGTAGTAAACCTTAGGTCGGCTCTCGGCCTCGGCCTTTTTATTGTAACTTTCAATGTTCCGCACCGCGAATTTAGCGAAACTGCGATAGCGGTCTTCCATGACATCAACCAATTTTTTGAGCGAGCGCATCACATCCTTGGCGTCGGTAATGACGCGCGCGTCTTCGGGACGGGTAGCGGGGTCGTAGAGGTGCGGCACCGCGTCGTAGGCCGGAAGCTCCAGGCGCTTCGGATCTATCAAGAGGAGTTTGACTTCATCCGGACGAAACCGGAATAGGATTGATAAGATGAGCCCGTGAATGCAAACTGATTTTCCGGATCCGGTTGAGCCGGCGATCAACAGGTGGGGCATTGAGGTTAAGTCGGAAACGAATGCGTCCCCTTCGGTCGTTTTGCCAATCCCTAACGGCATGATCATGTTATTATTTTGAAAATTAGGCGAGAGCAGAATTTCCTTTAGATAGACCATCGCGGGGTGCGGGTTTGGAATTTCAATACCCACCGCGGCCTTGCCCGGCACGGGAGCCAGGACGCGGATCGACTGAGCCTTCATGGCCAAAGCGATGTCGCTCGATAAATTGTCTATTTGCTGGACCCTCACGCCGGGCGCGGGAGACAAATCGTAGCGAGTGATGACGGGCCCCGGATGGATGTCCACCACTTTCGCTTTAACGCCGAACTGCTCGAGAGTTTTTTCAAGCAAGGTCCCATTGGTGTAGAGCTCTTCCTTATTTATTTGAAGGGATTGTTCAGAAATCGACAGGAGGTCGGGGTCAGGCAAAACATACCCCGCATAGGTGTTGACCGGAATTTGCTCCTCTTGAATCGGGTCGGAGACATTTTGGTCCACCGGAGCGGCTCGTCCGTTCCCTGAGGTTTGCGCCTTTTCGGAAGCGGGTTTCAATTTGTTAAATAACGATAATCGGGAAGGCTCCGCGATCTTGGGCTTTGAAATTAGCTCTTCGATGCGAATGTTCGGCTTCTGCTCTTTTTGAATGGAGGGCGTGTCAGATTTTAAATCCTGGGAAGCATCCGAATCCAAAATTTTGGTCTTCTGTTCAAGTTTTTGTTTAAGCGTTTTTTCTTCTTTAGCTTTTTTTCGCTCCATGTTCCACTCGTCTAAGTCTTCTTTTACTTTCTCACCCAACGCCTTGACCAAATGGACGGGCGATATTTTAGCGAGAAAAAAACCAGCCGTTACGGCTGCGCCGAAAGAAACGACAAAAGTTAAGAACCGGCCGAACTGCTGAGTCAGAAAAAGCGAAAC
>JANLTE010000197.1:0-5458 GCA_031362785.1 Elusimicrobiota bacterium | reverse complement strand
GCCCAGCGCAATTCCAGTGCCAACCGCACCCATGGCAACCAAGACCCCCAATCCTCGCTTCTGGCTACTGGTCATCACGGGGAAAATCAACGGTCCACCTCACCCAGAACGATGTCAATGCTGCCCAGGATTGCTATCATGTCTGAAATTTTTTCGCCCACCAACACTTCCTGAAGCATGGTAAGGTTCATGAAGGAAGGAGCGCGAACATGCACCCGATAGGGCTTGTCCTGGCCATCCGATATGCAATAAATTCCTAGGTGGCCGCGCGGCGCTTCGATTTGAGTATAAACTTCGCCCTTCGGCGGCTTTAACAACCGAGGGACCTTCGCGTTGCACTCGCCTTCGGGTAATCGGTCGAGAGCCTGTTCAACGATTTTCACGGACTCTTTCATTTCCTGAACGCGTACCCAGTAGCGGTCCCAGCAGTCGCCATTGGAACCCACGGGGACGTCAAACTGATATTTTTCGTAGCCGCAGTAAGGTTCGTCCTTGCGAAGATCAAATGAAATTCCGCTCCCGCGCAGGTTGGGACCCGTAACTCCATAATCGAGCGCGAGATCCTTCGATAAAACGCCTACGCGCTTGGTTCTATCCTGAAATATGGGGTTGCCCGTCAACAGCGTGTCGTATTCCAGCAAGCGAGGCTTAAACCATTCTAAAAAAGACCGGCATTTCCCAATCCAGTATTCAGGCAGGTCGGCCATGACTCCGCCGATGCGGATGTAGTTGTAGGTCATGCGGGCGCCGCTCACTTCTTCGAATAAGTCCAAAATCTTTTCCCTCTCGCGGAACGCGTAGAGGAACGGGGTGAAGGCGCCCATGTCGATGCCGTAGGTGCCGAAGAAAACGAGATGGGACGCGATGCGGTTTAACTCTACCATTAGGACGCGCAACGCATCCGCGCGGGGCGGCGGCGTGACGCCGAGCAGCTTTTCAACCGCCAGACACCATACGAGGTTGTTAGACATGGCGGACAGGTAATCCCAGCGGTCCGAAATTACGAGCATCTGGGGATAAGTTCGGTTTTCAGCAAGCTTTTCAGTGCCGCGGTGAAGATATCCCACATCCGGCTGAGACGAAGTGATGACTTCTCCGTCCAGTTTCAGCAACACCCGCAGCACTCCGTGAGTAGACGGATGCTGAGGCCCGAGGTTTAATATCATTTCCTCAGTCTTTAAGTCGGGGTTTGAAATCCGAATCGCTTCAGTTGCCATAATTAATCGTCGTAACGGTCAGGGATGTGCACGAAATCTTTGCGCAGCGGCCAGCCGGGAAACTCGTCCCACATCAAAATGCGGGTGCAGTTAGGATGGTTCTCAAAATAAATACCAAACATGTCGTACACCTCGCGCTCCTGCCAATCGGCCGTCTTCCAAAGCGAAATGACCGAAGCGATAGCACCGTTTTCGCGCGACAAAGGGACTTTAACCACCATTCGGTGCCGGTGCGCAAATGAGTACAAATGATATACGACTTCCATGAGAGGTTCGGGCTTGAGGTAATCCACCGCGGTCACCATCGTTAAAAAATCGAACGAAAGGCGCTCATCCCCTTTCAGCAGTTTAGCGAGGTCAAACCATTTTTCTTTTGGGCAGTTGATGTAGAGATGCGGATCGCGGTAAGGCTTGCCTTCATGCGCCGGAGCGCCTGCCGGCAGCTGCAACGGAGGAATTTCCGCAAGATCGGTCATTTGAGTTCGGAGGACAGCGAATATCTCGGAGTTGTTCACTCTTTCTCATTCCCCAAAAAGCTTATGAATTTATTTGAGGTTTTTTGGGCTGGCATGTGATTATTACCGAACGCGTGATAGCGGAGGAAGCTCTATTTTTTTGGCGATGGACATCTTGGAAATTTTTTTCTGGAGTTCAAAGATGCCGTATTGAAGCGCTTCCGGGCGAGGCGGGCAACCCGGGATGTAAACATCCACAGGTATGATTTTATCTACTCCCTTACAAACCGAATATGAATCGTAATACGGACCGCCTTTATTCGCGCAAGCCCCCATCGAGATCACCCAACGCGGCTCTGGCATTTGGTGGTAAAGCCGTTCAATCATCGGCGCCATTTTCTTGACGACGGTGCCGGCGATGATCATGCAGTCGGACTGGCGCGGAGTGGACCGAGGCACTACTCCGAAACGGTCGAAATCGAAACGCCCCGCGTAAGCGCCCATCATTTCAATGGCGCAGCAGGCTAAACCAAAAGTCATGGGCCAAATGGACGATTTCCTCGCCCAGTTCACGAAATAGTCCACGGTAGAAATGACGACTTTTCCCCCAGGAACGTTCAGCGCGACGCCCGGCAGCTTCTCTAAAAAACTCGTATCCATAGTATACCCTCTAGTCCCATTGAAGCGCGCCCTTCCGCCAGGCAAAAACCAAACCCAGAAAAAGGACCCCGATAAAAACGACCATCTCCGCTAGGCCAATCAGTCCCAACCCTCTAAATGCGACGGCCCAGGGATAAATGAAAAGCGTTTCGACGTCGAACAATACGAAAAGGAGAGCGAAGATGTAAAAACGGACGTTCAACTGAACCCAAGGCGTGCCCACCGCTTCGGGACCGCACTCGTAGGTCGTGCGAAAAATGGGGTCGTTCCCGCGGGCTCGAACTAGCCAGTAGAGGAAGAGGTTGAAGAACGAAAATAAAGCGCCAAACCCGATAAAGAGCGCGACTTGACTATATTGGTGAAGATACTGGACGGTTTCGGAAATCATGTAAGTTTTGAGAGCGTATTATAGTTTTTTTACCGCCGAATGTAAAACCGCGATACCGCCTGAGAATGACCTTAATTGAACGTCCCTAAATCCTGCCTCGACCAACCGTTCCGAAAACTCAAAGGGCGCGCCAAAACCGAATATCGTATTGGCCAGATACACTTGAGATCCGCTTTTCCCAAACAGAAGCTTTCCAATCAGGGGTAAAACTGTTTTCAAATAAACGCGGTGCAGACTTCTTAGAATGAAGTTTTCAGGAACGTACATTTCCAAAAAAAATATTTTTCCGTCGGGTTTCAGAACTCTGTGAATTTCACTGAGAGCATCTCCCATGATCCGCTTGATGTTCCGGAGCACGAAAGCGTTCATCACCGCGTCGCAGGACCCGTCCGCCAGAGGAATGTTGCGCGCGCTTCCCTGCAAAAGCCAGGAGTTTTTGTTTTGAAGCTTTGTCCGCGCTTCGCTCAACATGGGATAAGAATGATCAAGCCCGATCGCGCGAATTCTCTTATTTTGGCTGCGCTTTGAAAGTCCAATAACCAGATCAGCCGTACCCGTTCCGACATCCAAGACGGTTCCGCCATTTCTCAACTCCTGATGAACCGCTTTAATAAGCCGAGCCCGCCAAAAGCGGTCCAGACCCAATGAAGACAAACAATTAAATAGGTCATAGCGAAACGCTATGCCATCGAAAAGTTTTTGAACTTTATCGGGTTCGGGTGCTTCAGGCGTCGGAAAGATTGTGTCGCGGATAGAGGTAGGCTGGAAAATATATAATTACGAAATTAAGCTCTAGGCTTCTCAATCCGACCGAAACGGCTTTCCGAAAAATTTTACAGGTCTTCTGCGCCGAGGGTTTTCTTGCCGCCGTCCTGCTTTACTTTTTCAATGGATTGCTTAACGATCGCATCCACTTTTGTGGACAAGGCTTCAATGTAATCTCCGCCGGTACGAAAGCCTGCGTCCTTCACCATCTTTTTGATTTTGCTTACAACGACGATTGATTCTGCCATGGCTAGTCACCCCTTATTGATTAATCACTTCAAAATCTTAAAAATCAGGCGGCGCACTCACCCTTGCCGACGTTGATCTTAAACTCTCCCGACTCGCCCCAATCGGAAAGAAACACCGAATCCGGTGAATCGGGCAAGCTTGAAACCGGCTCAAGTTCCTTTTTAAGCGCTTCAAAACCCACTCGGGACACAAATTCACGGAACTTCTCCGAGCCCTGCTTCCTTTCCTTATATAAGTCCAATACTCGAGTTACGACTTCAGGAACTTTTTTTGCCGGAACCCTCATAAACTGTTTCGCGTAAGAAGTCCCTTCGGGGCCGATGTGTCCGCCCAAAAGCATATTGTAAGTTGGAACTTGATGGCCGCCGATGGTCTTGGATCCGCCAAAAAATCCGATGTCGGCGATGTGGTGCTGACCGCAGGAATTAGGACAGCCCGAAATTTTAATTTTAAGATCTTTCAAATCGGCATCCTGCGCATGTCCGTCTTGAAAAATTCTACCGATCGCAGTGGCAAGACCGCGGGAAGAAGTAATGCCCAATTGGCAGGTGTCGGCGCCCGGACAGGAAGTAATGTCGGCCAGCCGTTCAGCGGAGGCGAGATTTAAATTTGCTTTCGCTAAACCTTGATAAAGGGAATAGAGCGCTTCGGTTTTAACCCAGCGGAGGATCAGGTTCTGCTGAACCGTGGTGCGAAGATAACCGTTGCTATATTGATCGACCAGCGGCGCCAAAACCCGTACCTGACTCGATGTAATGTCTCCCAAATGCAAGCGGATGTTTACGATGTTATAGCCCTGCTGTTTTTGAGCGACCACATTAGTGGATTTCCACCGCGAATAGGCCGCGTCGCTAATTTCGGGAAGATAGGGACCTTTCGCAGCGGGCGCCGTCTCTTCAAAAATTTTAATCTCGGGATACTTTTCGCTCTTCAATTTTTCGCGCTCCGCAAAAACCCGAGAGCGAAAATCCTCAATCCCGATTTTTTCAACTAGAAATTTAACGCGAGCCATGTTGCGGAACTTGCGGCCATAGTCCCAGTCGCGGTCAAACACGGCGATAACGGCCTGGGTAGTCCGGAGCAATTGGTCGGCTGGAGTGAAATCTTCAAGCAATTGGGCGACTTTGGGCGACGAGCCCAAACCGCCTCCCACGAACAACTTGAACCCGCGCAAGTCCTTGCCGCTAACCTTTCGGATTTCGGCGAGGCAGCCCACATCGTGCATTGGCAAAAGCCCGCGATCGGCAACGCTGCCTGAAAATGCGATTTTAAATTTGCGCGGCATGTTTTGACAAACCGGGTGGCGCAGGAAAAAGCGGACCAGCGCTTCGGCGTAAGGAGAGATGTCAAAAGCTTCATCGGGAGCGACGCCCGCGAGAGGATCGGCGGTAACGTTACGAACCGTATTGGAACAAGCCTCCCGAGTCGTGAGCCCCGAACCCCGTAGCAGTTCCATCGCAGCGGGAATTTCGTCCAGCTTTACAAAGTGGAACTGAATGGCCTGGCGGGTTGTGACGTGAGAAATCCCTTTGCGGTCTTCCCCCGCGTATTTATCCGACACATCGGCGAGGACTAATAATTGCTCTGAGGTCATGCGGCCCCAGGGCACTTTCACGCGGATCATCTGGATGTCGGGCTTTTGCTTTTGACCGTAGATGCCGCGCTGAAGGCGAAACTTCTTGAAGTCGTCTTCCGCAACGCTCCCGCCTCGGAGGCGCGCTGGC